>JAQGPI010000171.1 GCA_028293175.1 Verrucomicrobiaceae bacterium
TGCTCTGCGCGCTGGCGGCCTTGGAAGCCTTGGCCTTGAAGCGGTCCACGAAGGTCTGCAGCTTCTGCACCTCGCGCTGCTGATTGGCGTAGGCACCTTCGAGCTGCACCTCGCGCGCGGCTTTCTCGGTCACGTAGGCATCATAGTTGCCGCGGTAGCGGATAACCTTGCTGCGGGCGATTTCCAGGATGCTGTTGGTAAGCTGGTTGAGGAACTCGCGGTCATGCGAAATCATGAGGATCGCGCCAGGATAGCCACAGAGATAATTCTGGAACCAGAGCAGGGATTCCAAATCGAGATGGTTAGTCGGTTCATCCAGCAGCAGCAGGTCGGGCTCCTGCACCAGCAGGCGGGCTAGATGGGCGCGCATCACCCACCCTCCGGACATGGTCTTGGCCATGCGGGTGAAGTCGCTTTCCCGGAAGGCGAGACCGCGAAGGATAGTCTTGGCCTTCGGCTCCGCTTCCCAGCGAACCGCTTCGGAAACATTAGCGAGCGCCAACTCCAGCACGGTCTCATCCCCTGCCGGAGCGCTTTCCTGAGGCAGGAAGCCGACATTCGCACCTTTCTCCCACATCACCCGGCCATCATCGGGTGTAGTTTCACCCAGCAAAAGCGAGAACAGGGTGGACTTGCCAGCACCGTTTGGTCCTACAAGGCCAATGCGCTCACCCCGTTGGAGGTGGAAGGAAACGCCGCTGAACAGGGTGCGACCGGCATAGGTCTTTTCGAGATTCGAGACAGATAGCATGAGGAGAAACGGAACAAAATGGGGACAACACCCCCTTGCCCCCATCTGGCTTGCTTTTCAAGTATGAGGTCGTCATGCTTTATCTACACTCCCTATCGCACATTATGAGGACCGTCGTTTTAACCACCTTCGCGGTGCTTTCCTTGAGCGCCTCCCTCCACGCAGAACCCACCATTGGCGACCGTGTGCGCCGCGCGCTCGACAAGGCGGCGGACAAAGTCGGGCAGGTGGCCGACAAAGTGGAAAGCAAAAGCCGTACCTGGTACGCCGAGACCAAGGAAAACATGCGTCTCAGCCGTGACGAGTACACGTTACGGGCCGATAGGGCGCTGATGCGTTTTGACGCTGAAATTGCCGTGCTTCAGGAGCTTTCGGTCAATCAACCGTCATACTTTAAAACCCGCGTGATCGCCTTACAGCAGCACGCCACCTTCGCCCGCGCGGAGTTTGAAACCCTTCGCATCAGCGAGAGCGAAGACGTTTTTAGGGCGCGACAGAAGGGCTTTGAGCACACGCTTTGGACACTCGAAGCCGCCATTGGTGGAGCTCAGGAAGAGCTCGGCCTGTGACAAGACCTGCACTGATAAAAAAGGTGCACTGAGCACAATACCTGCTCCATGTAGTTACAAAGGCATCCATCCCGGACGTCTCATTCACAGACTAAATACATGAAAGCCATCCTCTCCCTCGCCGCCATCACCGCCGTTTTTGCCCTTGCTTCCTGCAGCCACACCAAGAAAGAAGACTGCTCCTCCTCTTCCTGCTGCACTGCCCCGGGCACCAAGACCCCTGCAAAGGCGCACAAGCACTAAAACGGATGAAGGCGGCTGACCGGCCCCCAAGCACTAAATCCATCCACTCAAAAGCCGCGTAGCCCCAAAAGGCCACGCGGCTTTCTTCTTATCCAGCAACCATTTTATTCAGGGGTACCTGTGGCCGGCGCGCCCTTCTCGTCGAGCTTCGCCTTCACAGCTATTTCTAGTTCGGCGTATAGCTTCTCGTCCGTCTTGAGCACTTCCTTCACAGCGTCGCGCCCCTGGGCGACCTGGGTGCCATTGTAGCTGATCCAACTGCCGCGCTTTTGCAGGATGTCGTACTCCAGCGCCAGATCCAGCAGGCTGCCGATGGCGGAGATGCCTTCATTGTACATGATGTCGAACTCGGCTTCGCAGTACGGCGGTGCCAGCTTGTTCTTTACCACCTTGAGCTTCGTGCGGTTGCCTGTCACCGTGCCGTCGCTGCTCTTTATGGCGCCGATGCGGCGAATATCGAGGCGCATGGAGGAATAGAACTTCAGGGCACGGCCGCCAGGAGTGGTTTCGGGATTGCCGAACATCACGCCAATCTTCTCACGGATCTGGTTGGTGAAGAGGGCGCAGGTGCGGGCCTTGGCGATGATCGAGGTCAGCTTGCGCATTGCAGCGCTCATCAAACGGGCCTGGGCGCCGACGGTGGAGTCGCCGATGTCGCCTTCCAATTCCTGGCGGGTGACCAGTGCGGCCACCGAATCCAGCACCACCACATCCAAGGCATTAGAACGGATCAGCGTTTCGCAGATGCGCAGGGCTTCTTCACCGCTGCTGGGCTGGGAGACGAGCAGGTCTTCCACCTTAACGCCAAGACGGCGGGCATAGGAAGGGTCTAGAGCGTGTTCCACGTCGATGAAGGCGGCCAGCCCGCCAGCTTTTTGAGCTTGGGCGATCACCGTCAGGGCAAGCGTGGTCTTACCGGAAGATTCAGGACCGAAGACTTCAATGATACGTCCGCGCGGCACGCCGCCCACGCCCAGGGCCTGATCAATGAGCAGGTTGCCAGTGGGGATCACGCTCACATCAAGCTTTGTGCTTTCGCCCATTCGTAGGATGGAGCCTTCGCCGAAATCCTTTTGAATCTGCTGGATCGCTAGGTCGAGGTTGCGGTTGCGAGCTTCGGCGACCTTGTTGGTTGCAGGAGCAAATTCAGAGTCGGACTTGGGTGCTTTGGCCATAACAGAGTGTTGTGTCGGTGCTTATTGGAAAAGTGTTCGACCGAACATCTAATTGAGAATGTGTAGCAAGTCGAGGTTTTTCTCACGTTTTGACAAATTCGATCTCCAGCGCCCCTCTTGCGTCCCACATGAAATCCTTCTGTTCCTTGTTCTCCTTGCTGCTGCTTAGCAGTTGCTCCTCCCCTTCCCTGCCCAAGCTCATGGTGCATCGCCTGGAATGGATGGCTCAAGTGGCCCAGGTAAAACAGGCGCGTTCGCTGCCGGTGACTGACCCGGTCCGCGAAGTCCAGCTCATCAAGGAAATGGAAACGCTTGGAGCCGAGGCCGGGGTGCCCGATATTGCTGTGAAGCTATTCTTCATGGGCCAGATTCAGGCTGCCAAGGTGCGACAGGAGGAATGGCTGGCTACTCATCCCCGTGCCAGCCAGCAGCGCCAGCCAGTACCGGATCTGGCCAAGACCATCCGTCCTGCGCTCGATCATATTAGCAAAGCCATGGTTACCCGCCTCGCCAAGGACCGTCGATCCAAAGACCCGGAGAAGATCACGGGCGAAGCTCGCCAATTGCTGGTCGAAGCCGGTTACAGCAAAGCTGTCATCGAACCTTCGATTCAAGGATTGAAGAGCGGGCTGAAGCCCTGAGATCGCGTTAACGGGGCGGCAGCTTTTGATACCATTCCAAGAACAACTCGGGCCATTTGGCCGGAGGAAAATTGTGCGCCACGCGCTGCGGGATCAAGTTGCCGACGCCATGGGCACCGACAGCGAATTCGGCCATGCGCACGGGCACACCCAGCTTCTCTAGATCGGCCTTGATGGCGCGAGGCATTTCGATGGGCGCACCGCCTTGGATGCCGTCGTTGGTCGCGTGCACAAGGAAAACCGGTGGAGCGTCTTTGGAGAAATGGAAAGGCGAGATCTTGTCCCGCCAGTGCCAAGTGGCGAGACCAATTGCGAAGTCAGGGCGGCTGCTCTCGCGCTCGATCGGGTCAGGGGACCTTTGATCACCGGTGTCGAAGTTGGCCGTTAGGTTCATGGCGAGATTAGCCCCGGCGGAATAGCCTGCGATACCGATTTGGTGCGGGTCCAGATGCCATTCAGCAGCGCTATGCCGCACAGTGCGCAGTGCACGCTTCGCATCGAGCAAGGTGAGGGCCTGAATCTGCGCATTGGTACCGGCATTCGGTGGACGGAGACGATATTTCAGGCCGATCACGGCCACACCCTTGCGATTGAAGACCTGGGCGGCGTAAACGACGTGCGTCGTCCAATCCAGCGCTCCATAGCCACCGCCGGCGCAGACGATGATGGCCATGCCGGTGCTAAGGTTTGTATCAGGCAGGAAGAGGCTGATAGCGGGCACAGAGACGTTCCTGATCGAGCCCTTGGTGTTCACGGTTTCAGGCGGCGCATTCTCTAGAAACTTCGGAGGCTTGCTTTCCCAAAGATGCAGAGGCGTTTCTGCACCTGGTGCGGTGATCTGCCACACACAGCAGAGAGAGAGCAGAAAGCGCATGCCGGAATTCATCATGGGCAATGGCAACGTGCCTTGGCCAGGTGTTGTTGCTGGCAATTAGAGCGCGTCACAGGCGCGGCTGAAATCGCTGATCACCTCATTGTCATCACCATTTGCCGCGACCCACGCTGTCATCTCCGGCGTGGGCGTTCCCGGCACGTAATCGTTAAAACCGCCCATGCCGCCGAAGACGCTTGATCTGCACCACCAAGTCCTTGAAATCCTGTCGGGTCCATCCTTGCTGTAACAGCTCACGCGCCTTATCAAGGTTGCGCTGAAAGTGGGGCAGCCACCGATCCTCTTCACCATCGAGCTTGAGGAACTGGCACAGCTTCTCCAGGGTGCCGATGAGGGTTTGCAGCTTCTCAGCCCGGGCAGGCTTGAGGCTTGCACCCCACCCTTGCAACAGCGGCAGTTGAACGAGGATGCCCGCGAGAAAACAAAAGGTTATGTCCGGAATGAAGGTAGGATGCAGCTTCGGGCTCAAGCCATTGTTCCAGGCTGACACGGCAAGCGTGGTGCCGATGACGAAATGGAAAGGGCCTAACAACCAGGTGAAGCTGGCGAAGGTCCGTGGGAACAGGCACGCTAGGGCCGAAGCGATGCCAATGCAGCCGAACACGCATGAGGCCATGCGCAGCCAGTAATCCAGCAATGGCTGGTATTCGACATTGCCCGCGCCCATCAGGAAAAAGTAGGCCGAGGCCGCGCGCCAGGAAGTAAAGGTGAACGAGAACGCCAGTCCCCAGCCAATCGCGCTCACGAGCAGGCCCAGTCGCAATGTGTTCAACCAGGGTCCGGATCGAGGCAGCATCTTGATATAGTGTGAGAAGCTGTGAAAACGTTCGAACAGTTAATGTGAGAACTGCATAGATTGAAGCCGAAGGTCAGATTCAGACAATCTCCGATTACAGGCCCATAAGGCATCCAACACCCTTTTTGTAAAAGTAAGGGCTGGTTTGAACGACCGTTGATTGAAGCAGTCGCTGCCCCAGCGACCAACTCATTAGCAGAAGGGCTGCAATGATCGAAAACCATTCAAACCAAGTCATACTAGAAAGCCGTTTTACGCCTACAACTCCACCCCCGTTGCCTTCACCATGGAGCCGTACAAACCCGTGACCAACGTGATGATATTGTAGGCCACATAAATCACGATGCCGAAGTACAGGACCTTGGGGTACCATTCGGCGGCGGCTTTCTGGGCTTCGGCGGCGGAATCAGTTTCCGCCACGGCCCAGCGCGCCATCTCGGTGTCGAGACCACCGGCGGCTTCGGCGGTGGCGAGGCTGTTGATGAAGTGGCGCGGGAAACGGTGGGAGCTGTCACAGGCCTCGCTCAGAGGGCGGCCCAGACGGATAGAATCTTCGGCCTTGAGACTGCCTTCTAGCAGGGCGCCGCTTTGCGAAGCTTCACCGGCCATTTTGAGGCAGTCGGTAATATGCATGGACGCCAGCAGACCGCTGTGAAAGACCTGGCAAAAACGTGCCAGCGCCCAGTGTCGGCGCACGGACCCAATGAGCGGCAGGAAGTTCAACCCGCGGTCAATGAACTCGGAGCGCACGGCAGCGCGGCTAAGGGCTCGCCACACCAGGGCCACGAGCCCTAAAAGCACCCAGAAGATGACCAACCTCCAAATGATGGCCGCGCCGGGATGAGTCTCCTCCCCCAGGGAACTCATCACAAAATGGCGCGTGACCTGAGGCAGCACGACGCCGAGATGCAGCAGCAGTAAAGGATAGAACATGGCTCCCCGAGCAGCGCGGATACCTTTGTTCCAGGTCTCAAAGTAATGAGCGAGATGCTGGCAGGATTCCGCGAGACGCCCCGAGCGCTCACCCGAATCGATGAGGCTGAGCTCCAGGCTGGTGGCAATGCCCTGGTTGTAAGTGCGCATGGCTTCGCTGAAGCTCATGCGCTGCTCGAACCCACGCTGAATGCCTTGTAGAAATTCGCGTCGCGAAGCCGTCGGCTTCTGCCCCAGGAGCATGGTGATGCTCTTGTCCATGGGGAAGCTCGCGCCCAGCAGCTTGGCCAGTTCCCGGTACAGTCTGGCTTTGTGCTTTACGTTCATGCGTGCGGCTCAATCTCGCAGGGCAAGCAAGACGAGGCGAGAGCAAACTTGCGCGTGGGTACACTTGGCGCACACTGCCGTGCTCATGGCGCTCTCCCCTCAAGACCAATACGTTTCCGATCTGCGTTGGATGGCTGCCGCCTTGGATCAGGCGAAGCGCGCCGTGGGGCTGACTAGCCCGAATCCGCCGGTGGGCGCGGTTATTGTGCGCGATGACATGATGGTGGGCTGTGGCTTCCATAAGAAAGCGGGCCAGCCGCACGCGGAAGTAGAGGCGCTGAATGATGCACTGCAACGGGCGCCGAAGCAGATCGCAGGTTCGACGATTTATGTGACCCTGGAGCCCTGTTGCACGACGGGCCGCACACCTGCCTGCACGGATGCGATTCGATCCGCCCGGATTGCGCGCGTAGTATATGGAGCGGTAGATCCGAATCCACGCCACCAGGGCCATGCCGACGAGGTACTGAAAGCGGCAGGCATCGCGGTGACGCAGGGCATCATGGAAAAGGAGTGCGAAGAGATCATCCGCCCCTTCCGCAAATGGATCACACGCGGCATTCCCTATGTGATTGCCAAGGCCGGGCAGAGTCTGGACGGGCGCATTACGCGGCCCGTCGGCGAGCCTGCCTGGATCACCAGCGAATCAGCGCGGGCCCATGCACGCCGGATTCGCGGTCGCGTGGATGCGATCATTGTGGGCGCTGAAACGGTGCGCACTGACAACCCTTTTCTGACCCTGCGCGATGCCGACGCCGGGCAAGGCAAGATTCAGCCCTGGCGGGTGGTGATGACTCGCACCGGCCTGCTGCCACGCACGGCTCATTTATTCACTGACGAGCACCGGGACCGCACCGTGGTGATGAAGGGCCTGGACTTCCCCGAGGTGCTGCAAGAGCTCGGCAAGCAGGGAGTGGTCTCCGTGCTGATAGAGGGAGGCGGCACTATTTTGGGCCGGGCCTTCGCCTC
>JAQGPI010000487.1 GCA_028293175.1 Verrucomicrobiaceae bacterium
CTCGCGGTTGCCCCAGGTCTGATCGTACGGCTAAAGTTCAATCGGCACGCCGCGCGCCTTGAACTCCGCAAACAGCGCATCCACATCCCGCACATGGAACGACGCCACGCCGCCCGCGACGCCGTCCCCTGAAAAGGAAGACGCGTGCAGCGCCACTCCGTCGCGCTTCAACCCCAGATAGCCCGGCTCATCTGCTGGCGCTGCGGGCCGGTAATGCCACTCCAAAGCAAACCCTAGCTTGCCGCAGTAGAACTCCTCCGCCGCTTTTGACGACGAGACATGCAGGAGCGGAATCGCAACGAGAAGATTGGGAGGTGTCATGGGATTCAAAAATGGATCACGCCTGTGGAACTTCCTCAAACAACTCCCGCCAGACAAGAAGATCTTCATCATCGCCGATGTCCCAAACGCGCAACGTCTCGAGCCCCGGCTGGCAAAAGAAATAGCCCGTGATGCCATCGTAGCGAGACCAAGCACTGGAATGGAACACCAGCCCCTCGCCCTCCACAAAGGAGTCGCGCAAGGCCGTGAAGCTGCGGCGGGCGCTATACTGCCTACCGATAATGAAGAGACATCCGTCGTACGGTCCCGGTGCTTGCGGTGGACTGCTCATGAAGAGGCTTCGAAAGAAACAAGCTATCGCTCTCTTGAGCGCATATATCATTGATCTAGCCATACCTGGAAAGCCTATATCAACAGTGCTTTTTCAATCTATGGTTTGATTGACAACGGGCGCAAAGCCTCCAAAACCACCCAAGTCGCGCCCCAGCCGCCGTAATTGGCAGCCGCAGGCCAAGTCCAGTTCGTCACGCCGGGAAGCTTTCCCAGCACGCGGTGAACGCCTTCTCTCAGGGCGCCGGTGCCTTTGCCGTGGATGATCCGTACTGACAGAATACCGTGTTTGCGGCACTCCTCGAAGTAATCAGGCAGCAGGTCGCCGATGTCACGCGGGCGGAAGGTGTGCAGATCCAGCTCGCCAGTGATGGGGAGTTCGACTTCGTCGGGGATTTCGTCGTCGTCAGTCATGCTGGAAGCAGCGGCTTCAACCGCAAATGGTGCGAATGGCGTGAGAGTAACCGGAAGACGGCTGAAAGCGGAATGCAATTCTGCGCTCCCACGGTTTAACCCTGCAGGATTGGAACTGCGGATGGATCCGGATGAACGCAAATGGAAATCCCGAGGAGAATCACGTCTTCAGGGGCATATTTGCGTTCATCCTCCATCGCCTGCGATTGATCTCAGGTAGACGTTCCCTGTGCTTGTGAAATTTTTCACAAAATCGAGTTGCCGCTCTTCTCCCAGGTCGGATACTCGTTTCCAAAGCCCCCACCCTGCCTCGACATGCCTACCGTTACCCGAGAGATTGAAGCGCTCGACCCCGCATCGCGAGCGGCATTGCAGCTCGAAGCCAGCGAGGAGACCTCCAATGACATCGTTGGCGAGAAGCTCGTGCTCAACATGGGCCCTTCTCATCCGGCCACCCACGGCGTGCTCCGCTTGGTGCTGGAGCTGGATGGCGAAATCATTTCCAAGGCCGATCCGGTGGTGGGTTACCTGCATCGCGGCGACGAAAAGATCGCGGAGAGCATGCACTACAACCAGTTCGTGCCATACACGGACCGGCTGGACTACCTCGCGCCGCTGGCCAACAACGTGGCCTATGCCCTGGCAGTGGAAAAGCTGCTGGGCTGGACCTTGCCGGAGCGCGGCCAGGCCATCCGCCTGATGTGCTGCGAGATCGCCCGTATTTCCTCCCATCTGCTAGGCGTGGGCGTGTATGGTATGGACGTGGGAGCGATGACGATCTTCCTCTACACCTTCCAGCAGCGCGAGATCATCTACAACCTGACGGAGCAGCTCACCGGTGCGCGCTTCACCACTAGTTACACCCGCATCGGCGGCCAGACACGCGACCTGCCGCCGCACTTCCTGAGCGATCTGACCAAGTTCCTTGATGAACTGGAGCCAGTGCTTGATGAGGTTGAAGGCCTGCTCAGTCGCAACGCCATCTTCATCGCCCGTACCCAGGATATCGGCGTCATCAGCAAGGAAGACGCGATTTCCTACGGCTTCAGCGGTCCAAACCTCCGTGGCTCCGGCGTGGAGTACGATCTGCGCAAGGCCCACCCCTACCTGGGGTACGAGCAATACGATTTCGACATTCCCGTAGGCACCAAGGGCGACTGCTACGACCGCTACCTCGTGCGCATGGAAGAGACGCGCCAGAGCATCCGCATCCTGCGCCAGCTCATCAAGAAATTCCCCGTCGGCGAGATCAACGTGGCCAACCAGAAGGGCTACCTGCCGAAGAAGGAAAAGGTGCTCATGAAGATGGAGGAGCTGATCCACCACTTCATCATCGCCACCCAGGGCATCGATGTGCCGCCCGGCGAAATCTACTTCGGCGCGGAGAATCCCAAGGGCGAACTCGGCTTCTACATTCACAGCAAGGGCGGCGGTGTCCCTTACCGCCTCAAGATCCGCGCCCCCAGCTTCGTGAACCTGAGCATCCTACCCAAGGTGCTGAAGGGCCACACAATGAGCGACTTGGTTGCCATCCTCGGCTCACTCGATTTCGTGATGGGCGAGTGCGACCGCTAGGCCGATCAACCTTCGCCGACACTGCGGGAACTGTGGCAGTTAAGCTCACGAGGCCGGATTTACCGGCTGTGGAGATCTCCCAGCGCCTTCATGAGCAGGTACTGGGCGGCATTGCTGGCGGTCACCGCATTGAGATAATCCGTCCGCGAGCGTGTTAATTCCTGCTCAGCGAGCACCGTTTCCAACACGATGCCGACGGCGAATTCCTGGCGCTCATGGGTAAGCTTGTTGTTCTCTTCAGCGGCTTTCACGCCTTCCCGGGCGGCCTCAACTTCCTTGGCTAGCGCCCGTGCCTGCTCCTGTGCTGAAACGACCTCCGCGATGATGGCTTCTTTGATTTGCGCATCCTCAAGTTCCACCTGTTTGAAACGAGCCTCGGCAACGCGAGTACGGCCTTTGTCAAACAGACCGCCTGCCCCGATCTTCCAGCTCAGGCCTACGAAGTAGTCTTCACTGTCATGCAGTCCACGGGTGCGGCTGCCGGTACCGCCATCGAAACCGCCGCCGAAAACCTGGGCTGTGAACGACGGCACCCACGGGCCTTTCACTGCGGCTTGCAACTCATGGCGCGCCGCTGCGATTTGCGCCCGCTGGCGCACGAGTTCTGGCCGCTGGGCCAAGGCCTTGG
This sequence comes from Verrucomicrobiaceae bacterium, assembly GCA_028293175.1. Taxonomy (GTDB): domain Bacteria; phylum Verrucomicrobiota; class Verrucomicrobiia; order Verrucomicrobiales; family Verrucomicrobiaceae; genus CAINXC01. The sequence goes on from JAQGPI010000487.1 coordinate 3,230, forward strand.
CCGTCAATGATCCCGCATTCGTGGAAAGACTTACCAGCTTCAAAGGCTGTGGCTCGCCTTCCGCTGCATGCAGGGTCACCGTGGGATCGAGTCGAAGAATGGCAGCCAGTTGGACGCTGGCATGCTTGGCCGCGCCCTTCGCCTTTTCCAGATCAAGCTGGTTGCGACGAGTCTGCACCTCTACACGCAGGGCGTCACCTTTGAAGGCCACACCGGCTTTCACGGCGCTGGACACCTGCTTGCCATAGTCCTCGGAGATATGCACAGCCTCCTCTGAGACCGCGACAACGGCCTGTGCGCGTACGAGCTCGAAATAGCCTGCGGCTGCCTTGGCTAGCGCGGTCAAGCGCTGGCTGTCCACTTCGCTTGCCGCCGCCGCTGACTGTTGCTTGGCTGACAGTCTCCTGTACCACGCCTCGCCCAAATTCAGATCCACGGAAGCCGTACCACCGAGCGAGTACGATTGCTTGGAGACATCGAAAACACTGCCGCCCACATCCTGCAACGCCCCCTGATGGTTCTTGTATCCCGCACCCACGCTTAAGGTTGGAATGAAAGCCAGCACGCGCTGTTGTTCGATGCCCTTGGCTTCCTCCAGCTTCTGCTCGGCTATTTGAACGTCGATACGGTTAGCGCCGGCAAGGCGCAGCGCAGTGAGCAGGTTGATCGGCTCGGCGGCGAAAGCGCTGGTAGCGAGAAAGCAAAGAAGGTAGCGCATGGGGACAGGTAGTTACTTTGTTTTCGCCTCGCTGATCTTTACTGCCTGATCGGGCATCAGGACCGCTTTACCCGGCAGAAGCACCTGAGCCGCTTCATCAATACCGGTGAGCACTTCCACGTTCGCGCCGTCGTTGAAGCCAATGGTCGCAGCGTTCTTCTTGGCCTTGCCTTCATTGAAGGTAAAGACAAAGGCATTGGCCTTTTCCATGACCAGTCCTTCAACGGGAATGAGCAGAGCGTTATCATGCGTTTGCACGCCCACCTTGATGGTGACGTACATGCCAGGACGCAGCTCCAGACTCGGATTGGGCAGCTCACTTTCCACTATCATGGTGCGGGTCACTTCATCCAAGGCATAGCTGAAACGCGTGACTGTGCCTGTGAAGCTCTTGCCCGGCAGGCCTTCAGCGGCGACAGCAACCTTTTGGCCTTTCGTTACAAACGAAGCATCGATTTCCGGCACGGCAATCTGGGCGCGCACCGTCTTGAAGTCCATGAGAGTCACGATGACCGCGTTGGCCGGCGAGCCCGAAGTAGCAGCGGGAACAAAAGCTCCAAGATCCACCATGCGCGCGGTAATGATGCCATCAAAGGGGGCGATGATCTTGGTGAAGGCAATGAGTGCGCGTGTGCGCTTCGCGCTTGATTCCACCACGTCGAACTCCGCCTTCGCGCCATCTAGTTCCGCTTTGGCTTTCTCCAGCATTTGCGGTAGCACCAGAGCGGGCGAAGTCTTTTGCGCCTTGGTCAGCCGGTCGAACTCCTGCTTGGCGAAGAGGTAGCGTGGTTGCTTGCTGGCCAGTTCTGCCTCGGACTTGCCGAGCTCGGCCTCCAATTCCGGGGCTTCCAGTTCAGCGATCACATCACCCGCTTTCACCGTGTCGCCCTTGTCCACGTTGATTTTCTTCAGATAGCCCGGCGTCTTCGCATACAGCGTGGCCTGTTGCAGCGGCTTGATGAAGCCGGGCAGTGTCACATACCGTATCACAGAGCCCCGATGAGGCTTGGCGGCTGAGAGTTCCGTCTGGGCGTGGGCCGCCACTTGGAACAGCACGAGGAAGGCGATGAGGCGCGACATGAGATCAGAGAGTAGTGGAGGGCTCATAGTATCGGCTCGATTCATCCGTTGGGTCCAGCGAGGCGGTCACGGCTTTGTTGCGTGCCAGCAAAGCGAAGGCGGCGGGAAGAATAAAGATCGTGGCGAGCGTGGCGGCGGCGAGACCGCCAATCACGGCGCGGCCAAGAGGAGCGGTTTGCGCAGCGGCTTCGCCAAGGCCCAAAGCCATAGGGGTCATGCCAGCGAGCATGGCGAAACTGGTCATCAGAATGGGCCGCAAACGATCCCGGGTGGCCGAGCGCGCTGCGTCGATGGGAGACATGCCGGAGCGGTGCTGGCGATCGGCGAAACTAACAAGTAAGATAGCGTTGGCCATGGCAACACCCACCGCCATGATCGCACCAATGAAGCTCTGAATATTGAACGTCTCGCGGGTGATGAAAAGCATCCCCACCACACCGAGCATCACCGCCGGAACGGCGGTCACCGCGACGATGGAAAGCCGGATGGACTGGAAGTTCGCCGCCAGCAGCAGGAAGACAACGACCACTGCGATCAAGAAACCACTCTGCAAACCCTCCAACGTTTGCTGCAAAGGAATAGCCTGACCGCGGATGAGCACATTCGTCTTCGGCGGTGGAGCGCCCGCGTCTTTGACAGCCTTTGCCACCAATGCGGTGACCGCTCCCAAATCCGCGCCTTGGATGTTCGCGCTGATGGTGATGGCGCGGGCCATGTTAAATCGCTCGTACTGGCCCACTGCTGTTCCAGGTGTGAGCGTGGCGATGTTGCGCAAGCTGGTCGGTATGCCGGATTTGGTGGTTACCGGCAGGTTCTTGAGTTCATCGAGATTGGTCATCTTGGCAGGCGGCACTTCCACTTGCACTTGGAAGGCCTGGCCGGTCTTCGGGTCGGCCCAATACACGGGCGTTGTGAACCGTGAAGAGCTCGTGGCTGTGACCAGGGCTTTCGAAGCATCCGCCACGCTTGCACCAGCGAGGCCTGCTTTCTCGCGGTTCACGGTCACATCAATCGTCGGGTAGTCTTGAGCCTGGTTGAATTGCAGATCGCGGAGGGAAGAAATCTTGGCCAGCTCCGCCTTGATCTTCTCAGCGTGGGCCATGTCATCGGCAAGCGAGGGGCCCGTCACGGCGACCTCCACCGGCGTAGGGGAGCCTAGGCTCATCACGCGTGTCACAATGTCACCGGGTTCAAACGAGAGGCGCACTGTGGGCAGTTTTTGAGACAGCGTAGATCGCAGTTTTTCGCGCAGCGCGGGCAGCGGCACCTTCGCACCGGGCTTGAACTCAATTTGCAGGACGCCTTCTTCCGGCCCACCATTCCAGAGGTGAATCAAGTTCACCGGATAACTCGGCGCATGCACGCCCACCATGCCCATCGTCAGCTTGATGTTGTCGGGTCCCGCTTCATTCTTGATGGTGTCCAGAATAGTCAGCGAAATGGCTTCGGTCTTCTCCAGCTTCGTTCCCGTCGGCGCGCGGAACCGAAGCTGAAGCTGGCCGTAGGCAGGCGAGGGGAAGATCTCCGTTCCGATGCCCTTGCTGATCACCCAGGTGGCGAACAGGCAGCCCGCCACGTAGCCCGGCACCAGCAGCCAGCGAGTGGCAAGGAACGGCGTCAGCACGGCAAAGCGGCCGCTGCGAGGTTCAGTGTGGGACACTTTATTGTCACGCATCAACCACAGGCAGAGCACCGGCACGAGCGTGCTAGACAACAAATAGCTGGCAAGCATGGCGAAGCCAACGGCGAGGCTCAATGGCACGAACAGCGCCTTCGCAGCGCCGGTCATTACATAGGCCGGAATGAACACCGCAAGGATGCACAGCATAGCGACGAAGCGCGGCACGGCCGTTTCCAAGGTGCCATCGAGCACTGCACGGGCCAGCCGCACGCCCTGCGAGCGATGACGATGGATGTTTTCAATTGTCACGGTCGCCTCATCCACCAGGATGCCCACGGCCAGTGCTAGGCCGCCAACGGTCATGAGATTGACGGTCTGACCGGACAGCCACAGGCCGATGAGCGAGAAGGTGAGCGCCAGCGGAATGTTGATCACCACGATCAAGGCGCTGCGCCAGTCCCGCAGGAACAGCAGCACCATCAGGCCGGTCAAGGCCGCGCCCATCCAGCCCTCGCGCACCAGATCGGCAATGGCGTTTGTAACAAACGGCGACTGATCGAACTCGTAGCTCACCCGGATATCATCTGGCAGGGCGGCCTGGAACTTCGGGATGCTAGCCTTGACGATGTTCACCACATCCAACGTGGAGGCGTTGGCGCGCTTGGTCACCGGCAGGTAGACGGTGCGGCGACCATTCACCAAGCCATAGCTGGTGATGATGTCGGCCGCATCCGCAGCTTCGGCGACATCGCGCACATACACCGCACCGTTGGCGGTGACTCGCAATGGCACTGCCTCTAGGTCCTTGATGTTCTTCACGATGCCATTCACCGGCACCATCGGGTAATCGTCACCGAGGGTGATGTTGCCGCTGGGCACGATGGTCTGCGATTGCGCGAGGGCCTGCACTACTTCGTCTGGCGAGAGGTTGTAGCCGCGCAAACGGTCGGGTTTGAGATTGAGCACAATGGCGCGAGCGCTGCCACCAAAGGGAGGAGGTGCCGAGACGCCGGGCAGCGGCGCAAACAAGGGGCGCACGGTGTTGAGCGCCGCATCCTGCATCTGCGCCACGCTTTTGGTTTCGCTGCTGAAAACGAGCTGCCCCACCGGCACGCTGCCTGTGTCAAACCGCGTGACAAAGGGCGGCACCGTGCCCGGCGGCATGAAGGCGCGCGAGCGGTTCACATAGCCAATGACCTCACCCATGGCCGACGCCATGTCCGTGCCGGGATGGAAGGTCAGCTTGATGATCGTCGCGCCCTGGATCGTCTTCGATTCAACGCTCGCTAGCGAGGTGAGGTACAGGAAGTGGTACTCGTAATAGTAGGTGATGAAGCCCTCCATCTGCGCGGGGTCCATACCGCCGTAAGGCTGGGCCACGTAGATGGTGGGCACGTTGAGCGAGGGGAAGATGTCGCGTGGTGTCTTCAGGATCGCCAGCCAGCCGCCAAGCATCAGCGCGATGACCGCGACGAGGACGGTAAAGGGACGGCGAAGGGCTAGGTTAGGAAGAGACATCAAAGGAGCCGCAGGAGGATATTCGAATGACGGTAGGCGATTACGGGCAACGTAAACGAAAGAGATTGGGCCGGGTTGCAGAAAAACTCAAGCCCGCGTCATTTGCCTGATGTCTCAGACTCGCTCTTTACTTCTGGCGGCCCACTTCCACGCCCAATTCGCGCAATTGCTGGCGCACGATTTTGAGCACTTCACGGCCGTCCTTGGTGATGCGGTAGGCGCGCGGTGCCTTCGGACCTTTGGCAGCATCGGCATGGGATATCAGCCAGCCGTTCTTTTCCATTCGCTTTAACAACGGGTACAGCGTGCCGGGACTCACCTCATAGCCGTGGTGGCGCAGCTCCTTGATCATCCATTGCCCGATCACCTCGCCTTCCTCGGCATGGTGCAGGATATGCACCTTCCAGAAGGAAAGCAGGATTTCACGGTTGATGAGCTTGGGGTCCACGAACATGTGTTGTAACCCATGTAGGGGCACGCGTCCAGACTCGCCGCGGGCGAATGCTGCTCATAACGGACAAAAGAAACTCCGTTCCGATTTCCGCTCCGCAATGTAATGGCCCTTAAGGGCGAATTCGAAAATCATTCTCCAGACTTGGCATTGCGGCCATCCAGCCGTTAGATTCCAGGACGTAATCCAAATCCAATACCACCACGACCATGGGCCTGCTTGACTACCTCTCCGGACAGTTCATCGAAATCATCGAATGGACCGACGACTCTCGCGACACGCTGTCCTACCGCTGGCCGGACAATGACAAGGAAATCAAGAACGGTGCCCAGCTCATCGTGCGCGAATCGCAGACCGCACAGTTCATTTATGTAGGCCAGTTCGGCGACACGTTCACGCCCGGCAAGTACTCGCTCACGACGGACAACATTCCGATCATGAGCACGCTGAAGGGCTGGAAGTACGGCTTCAATTCGCCGTTCAAGGCCGACGTCTATTTCATCAACACGCGCCTGTTCACCGGCAACAAGTGGGGTACCAGCAACCCCATCATGATGCGCGACACGGACTTTGGCATCGTACGAGTCCGCGCCTTTGGCACCTTCGATTTCCGCATCACCGATGTGAAGCTCTTCCTCAAGGAAGTGGCCGGTTCCGACCAGCATTTCCGTCTGGATGAATTCGCCGATACCATGCGCTCCCGCATGGTGAGCATCTTCAGCGATGCGCTTGCATCGGCTAAAGTGCCAGTGCTGGATCTTGCCACCCGTTACACTGAAGTGGGTGAGGCCTTGCTGCCTTTGATCAATCCCGCGATGCAGGCGAAGTACGGCATCGAGGTGACCAGCTTCATCCTGGAAAACGCCAGCGTTCCGCCCGAAGTGGAAGCCGCTATCGACAAGCGCAGCAGCATGGGCGCGATCGGCAACCTGAATGACTACGTGAAATTCCAGATGGCCCAGGGCATGGGCCAGCCTGGTGGCGGCGGTGCGGGTGGCACGGCTGCGGAGATGGCTGTGGGCTTCAGCATGGCGCAGCAGATGATGCAGTCCGGGGCCTTCAATCCCAATTCTACCACGCCAACCGGCGGCAGCCCACTCCCTGTAGGCACGATTCCGGTGGCCCCGGCGCCTGTATCTTCTGCCGTGGAAATCTTTACCCCTGCTCAGGTGGCGCAAACGCTCGGCGTGACCGAAGCGGACGTCATTTCCAGCATCGACTCCGGCGACTTGAAGGGCAAGAAAATCGGCTCAGCCTACCGCATTACCAAGGCGGCTCTGGACGAGTTCCTTTCACATTGATAACCACTAAGAGTCATCACCCTGGCCTGATTTCCCGTTCATGTCTGACTCCGAAGTCACCGCGCTAAAAAAGTACGCCTGCCCCGCCTGTGGAGCGGAGGCAGTGTGGTCGCCATCGAAGCAAATGCTAGTGTGCCCGTATTGCAATACGGTCTCGCCGCTGGAGCTGAAAACGGATGGCAGCGGCATCCAGGAGAACGATTTGCTGGAGGCGCTGCAATCGCTACCTGAGGATGAGAAAGGCTGGGACACAGCGCGCAAAACCGTGCGCTGCCAGTCCTGCCACGCCATTTCCGTCTTTGATCCCGCGCATGTGGGGCAGAACTGCAGCTTCTGCGGCTCACCCGCTTTGATTCCCGAGGACGACATCAAAGCACCCGTGCGCCCCAGCAGCCTCCTGCAATTCGTGGTGGCAGATACCAAGGTGCGCGAGGATATCCGACAGTGGTACGGCAGTCATTGGTTTGCCCCTAACAAGCTAGGTAGCAAGGCGCTGACAGACACGCTTCGCGGGCTCTACCTTCCTTACTGGACCTTCGATGCCCAAGTGCATGCGGATTGGTCGGCCGAATCTGGCGACTATTACTACGTGGATGATGGCAAGGGCAACCGCGAGCAGCGCACCCGCTGGTATCCTTCGTCGGGTTCGGTGGACAACTTCTTTGACGATACCCTAGTGCCCGCTTCCAAGGGTGTGCATACCGCCCTGCTGGAAGGAATTGCTCCTTTCCCCACAACGGAAAAGCTTGTGCCCTATGATCCCGGTTACCTAACCGGTTGGGTAGTGGAGCAGTACCAGATCGACCTGCGCGGCGCCGCCAAGGCCAGCCGCGACATGATGGAAAGCACCATGCGCGACCTTTGCTCACAGCAGGTGCCGGGTGATACGCAGCGCAATCTCCAGGTGGAAACCGATTACTCTGGCCAGACCTTCAAGCACATCCTGCTGCCCGTCTGGCTGCTCACCTACACTTATGGCAGCAAGAGCTATCAGGTGGCCGTCAACGGCTACACCGGCCGCATCAGTGGCGAGTACCCGATCAGTTGGATAAAGGTGCTTATTGTCACGGTCATCGCGCTGATCGCCATTCTGATTTTCTTTTCGCTCCAGGGCGACAGCCACTAATAGGCGTCGCTCGCAATGCCAAGGCCATCAAATGGATGCCGTTAGAGCAGCGTGCGATGCAGGAGATACTCGCTGTGGAGCAAGGCTTGGGGCTGTGATTTGACCGCACGCTTTGTGGCGATTTTCCTTATATGGATGCTCTTGTCACATTCGCTGTAGCTTCCGGCCCTTCGGTTCGTTTCTTCCGCCCCTACGCTTATGAAGTTCTTCCATTCCGTCTTGTTCCTCGCCATGGCCGCAGGCTCTGGGTTTGTCATGGCCGCTCCTCGCGCCGAGCATGTGTTCGTCGTCAGCATCGATGGCGGCAAGCCAGCGGTGATCAAGGAGAGCGTAATGCCCGTGATCAATCAACTCACGGCGCAAGGCGCTGTGACCTGGGAGGCCAGCACAATTTTTCCCTCCAAGACCCTGCCTTCCCACACCTCTATGCTCACTGGCGTGGGTCCGGACAAGCACAATGTCCTGTGGAATGGCTTCGAGCCGATCAAGGGATTGGTCAAGGTGCCCACCATCTTCTCGCTGCTGCGCGCTCAGGACCCGAAGGCCGTTACCGCCATGTTCGTCGGCAAGGTGAAGTTCCGGCACCTCTGGCTCAAGGACAGCCTTGATGTTTTCAACTATGGTGGTCCTCAAGAGGCAAAGCCAGTGTCTGGCACTCCCGAACTGGAGAAGAGCAAAGTGCCCTCCCAAGGCGTGGCCAAGGAGGCCGCCCCCTGGATCAAGGAGCACAAGCCCAAGCTCGCCTTCATCCATCTCACGGATGCTGACTCCGCAGGGCACGCCTCTGGCTGGGGTTCCCCCGAGCAGAAGGAAGCCTTCAAGGTCACCGACCAAGCCCTGGGCCAAGTTATCAATGCCATCAAGGAAGCTGGCATCGCTGATACCAGCGTGGTCATCGTCAGCGCCGACCACGGCGGCCATGACAAGACCCACGGCCTGGACATCCCGGACGACATGCACATCCCCTGGATCGCCTGGGGCAAGGGCGTGAAGAAGGGGTTCACAATCACTGCCCCCGTTAAGACCTTCGACTCCGCCGCCACCGCCCTTTGGCTGCTGGACGTGCCGCTGCCTGCTGAGTTTGATGGCAAGCCTGTGACTTCGGCTTTCGAATAGCCTCGTTACCAGAAGAACACCGGCCCCGGCACAATCTTCACCTTGGCACCCTGCAAGGGGTTGCCTTTGGTCTCTTCAATGGCGGTGACCACATTGTCCTTGAAGCTAATGGAGAGTGTGCCGGTCTCTACTTTCACATAGATGATTGACTGCACGAGCTGGCCGTCTGGCGCCCGGCCAACGGCGGCCTGCGGCACCTTGTCATAGATCGCATACTCCAGCTTTTCTTCCTGACCGGCGGCGGTGACTTTTCGGGATTTGCGGGAGGGCTTGCCCAGTGATTGCTGGACCTCTGCGGTGGTCATGCCCAGCGCGACTTGATGGGTAGCCACCAGGGCTTCGATCTCTTTGGTGCGCTCGTAGAAGGCCTTCAGTTTCGCCGGGATCGTCGGGTCTGGCATGATGAAATTGTCCTTGTTCATCCAGCCTGCGACATCGCCGTGCCGGGCGCGACCGCGCACGCGAAACATGGTATCAGAGATCCCAATCAGCGTGACCACCGTGCCAGGAGCCATCGAGCCCACAGCGTGGTCCTTGATCGCCAGAAAGTAGATCGCTGCCTCGGCCTTCACCTGCATTTTCACCGGCTTATCCAGCATTCCCTCGACTGAGATCGTGCCCGGTTCCGCTGGCAGGCCGGACTTGGGCTCTGCGAAGGCCGTACTCACCGCCAGCACGGTGCCAAGGAGGAAAGATCGGGCGTTCATGATAGGGAATGATAAAGGATGGTCCATCGGGTGGACAAGACATAGTTGGACGCACAACCGCCGCCTTTGTTCACCAAGCCTCTGAAGGGGCATGCATGTGCCAAGTTCCCCTTGACGAGCGCCGCCCCCTCTCTTGTATCGCCTATGGGCGAAATCACCACAGCGCTAAGCTTTGACGATGTCCTGCTTCTGCCTGCACTCAGCAGTGTTCTTCCCGCCGAAGCGGACCTCACTACCCGACTGACCAAGACCATCAGTCTCAACATACCTGTGCTTTCATCTGCGATGGACACGGTCACCGAGTCGGAGCTCGCTATCGCCCTAGCTCGTGAAGGCGGCATGGGCGTGATCCACCGCAACTGCAAGATCGACTATCAGGCCGATCAGGTGCTGAAGGTGAAGCGCTCGGAAAACACCGTCATTCTCGACCCCCTCACCGTACGGCCGGACATGACCGTGGGCGAACTCCACGGCCTCATGCGCGAAAAAGGCGTGAGCGGCTTCCCTGTCATCGACAACGCGGGCGTGCTTGTCGGTATGGTCACCAGCCGCGATTTGTGGTCCGTCGAAAGCGATGCCACGCCCGTGAGCAAGGTGATGACGCCGCGTGAACGCCTGACCGTCGGCAGCCCTTCCACCACCATGGAAAACGCCAGCCGCCTGCTGTACCAAAGCCGCATCGAAAAGCTGCCGCTCATCGACGATGCAGGCAAACTCACCGGCCTCATCACGCGCACGGATATTGAGAAGCGCCAGATGTACAACTCCGCCGCCAAGGATGCCCAGGGCCGCCTACGCTGCGGTGCCGCCGTCGGAGTGGGTGAGGACTGTGTGGAGCGTGGCCGTGCGCTCGTTGCCGTGGGTGCCGATGCTCTTTTCATCGACGCCGCCACTGGCCATACCAGCCGCGTGATGGACGTCGTCAGCCGCCTGCGCGAAGCCCTCGGCGACCATGTTCCCGTCATCGCTGGCAACGTCGTCACCCGCGATGGTGCCGCCGATCTCATCAAGGCCGGTGTTTCCGCCATCAAGGTGGGTGTGGGCCCTGGCTCCATCTGCACCACCCGCATCGTTTCAGGCGTCGGCATGCCACAATTCACCGCCATCCAGGAAGTCGCCGCCGTCGCTCGCGAGGCTGGCATCCCCGCCATCGCGGATGGTGGCATTCGCTACTCTGGCGATGTGGTCAAAGCCCTCGCTGGTGGCGCTGACTTGGTCATGCTGGGCTCCCTGCTCGCGGGCACCATTGAAAGCCCCGGCAACATGGTCCGCTGGCAGGGCCGTACCTTCAAGGAATACCGTGGCATGGGCAGCCTTAAGGCCATGCGCAAAGGTGCTAGCGACCGCTACGGCCAGAACGCCAGCGGCAAGCTAGTTGCCGAAGGCGTGGAAGCCCGCGTACCCTTCAAAGGCCCGCTTGCCGACACCGTCTTCCAGCTCATGGGCGGCCTCCGCTCCGGCATGGGTTACGTGGGCGCCCACAATCTCGACGAACTGCGCGACAAAGCCCGCTTTGTCCGCATCACCACCGGCGGCCTCAAGGAAAGCCACCCGCACGATGTGACCATCACCGAGGAACCGGTGAACTACGCGACGTAACCCGCCTACTTAACACTCAATCAGGTGTGGAGGGTGGTCTCCGCCATCTTACGTCATGGCAATCAAAGCCACCATCTTCAAGGTCAGTGTCCAGTTCTCCGATCTGGACCGCAATGCATATAGCGATCACAGCCTGACCATTGCGCGGCATCCATCGGAAACCGATGAGCGCATGATGATCCGGGTGCTGGCCTTTGTCCTTAATGCACCCGCCAACAACGACCTCGGGATGCTGGAGTTTGGGAAGGACATGTGGGACCCGGACGAGCCCTGCTTGATTCAAACGGATCTCACCGGCCTGACCGAGCACTGGATCGACATCGGCCAGCCCGATGAAAAGCGCATCCTTCGGGCGTGCGGTCGGGCAAAGCGTGTCTCCATCTACACCTTCGGCACGACTGCGACAGCGTGGTGGTCCAAGACCGCGTCCAAGCTCACGCGGACCAACAACCTCAGCGTATGGCAGATTCCCGCCGAACAAAGCCAACAGCTCGCCGCCCTCGCCGAGCGCGGGATGAGCCTGCAATTCACCATCCAGGACGGTGTCCTATACATTGAGGCGGACGGCGTGACCGTAGAGGTCACAATAGCCAGCCTCCTTGGCGGGCCGGAGCAGTGATGCTAGTTATTTGTGTAGCAAGGCGTTCTTGCAACAAGCCTAATTCAGACTGCGTAGTGTAGGTGTGCGCCTCATGATTCGGAATTTGCTTGTTTGCGGACTTATTTTTGGACTTGGGATCTGTCGATGCGTCTTTGCCGTGCCGGACAATGAGGGTGCGCTTGAGAAGGAAGGTCTCAATACCGGTCATCATTGCTATGTGGCCACGAACGGATCGGACACTAATGCTGGCACCCAGGAGGCACCTTTGCTCACCATCGCTCGTGCATCCAAGCTAGCCCTGCCCGGAACGACCGTCCATGTCGCGCCGGGCACGTATCCAGGCGGATTCAGCACGCTGGCCAGCGGCACATCAGCGCAACGCATCGCCTACATCTCCACTGTCAGATGGGGGGCCAGGATCGTGCCGCCTGCACGGTCCGCTAGTGATACAGCCTGGGACAACCGGGGTAGCTACGTGGACATCGTGGGCTTCGACGTTGACGGAAGTGCGTATCAAGGCGGCAAAATGTGGACCCACGGTCTGTATTATGGGGGTTCCTTCGGATCAATAAGGAACAACCATGTGCATCACATTGCCCAAACGGCCCCCTGCACCAGCGCGGGTGGCTCAGCCATCGGTGCCGACAGCTACTATCATGGCGTGGAGATCGAGGTTATAGGCAATCTCGTTCACGACCTCGGGCCGCCGGGATGCCGCTTCATCCAGGGCATCTACTTCAGCACCTCTGGCACCATCAGCAACAACGTCGTTTATCGAGTGGCGGAGGCGGCCATTCACCTCTGGCATGACGCGAACCACGTCACGATTTCGAACAACACCGTTTTCGCCTCACACACCGGCATCATTGTGGGAGGGGGGGATTTCTATCACGCCAGTGCGGGCAATGACCATACGGAAGTATACAATAATATTGTGTACGACAATGAATGCGGCATTTCCGAACAGGGCCGCACCGGTGCTCACAACTCGTACAGGCACAATCTGGTGAGCGAAAATTCGACGTGCAACTGGCGGTTGCAGAATGGGCTCACCCACGAGGGAACCGTGAATGCCGCACCGCGATTCGTGAACTACTCAAAGACCGCCGTGCCGGACCTCCATTTGAAAAGCTCCTCTCCAGCGATAGGCAAGGGTGCGAAGTCCACTGCGATTGGTGTGGATTTCGAAGGCAAGAGGCGGCCACCTGCCGGGGTTGATATTGGCGCTTTCCAGCATTGAGCTGAGCGCCGGGCCTGCGGGACGCATCCATCGAATGAAAGCCAGTATCGCAAGAGTCCTGCTTTTGTCTTCTTGCCACCCCCCCTGCCCGTAGCCAGACTAACCGGATGCGCCTCCCTCAACGCAAATGGTGGATCTGCGGCCTGCTGTTGCTGGCCACGATGATCAATTACATGGATCGCCAGACGCTGGCGAATGCGGCCACGCGGGTGACCAAGGAGTTCTCCATGAGCCAGGAGAAATACGGCGAGCTGGAGCAGTGGTTTGGCTGGTCTTTTGGAGCCGGCTCGCTGCTGTTTGGCCTTATTGCAGACCGGATGAGCGTGCGCTGGCTGTACCCGGCGGTGCTGTTTGGCTGGTCGATGGCGGGCATCGTCACCGCCTGGACCACGAACTACGAGCAGCTCTTCTGGTGCCGGGTGGGGCTGGGTTTCTTTGAGGCGGCGCACTGGCCCTGTGCGGTGAAGACGACCTTTGCCGTGCTGACCCCAGGCGAGCGGGCGATGGGCAACAGCATCTTGCAAAGCGGGGCCTCGGTGGGCGCGATGATCACGCCGCCGATCATGCTCTGGCTGATGACGGAGGAAATAGGCACCTGGCGCTACGCTTTCGAGGCGGTAGGCGTGGTCGGGCTAATGTGGATCGGGCTGTGGTTTTGGATCGTGCGCGGGGCGGACTTCCAATCCAGTGAGGTCACGGCAGCGAAAGCCAGTCCCGTGGAGCCTTTGTGGAAAGTGATGACCGGCGGTAAATTCGTGGCGGTGGCGCTGCTCATTGTGGGGGCGCAGACGTGCTGGGCGTTGTTCCGTGTCTGGCTGCCGAAGTTCCTGCAGGAGGGTCGTGGCTACTCAGAAGTAGCGGCACTGGGCTTCAATTCGGCTTACTTCATTGCGACGGACATCGGCTGCCTGCTGGCGGGAATGCTAGCGCTGTGGCTGGTGAAAAACCGGGCCATGACCTCACACCGGGCGAAGCG
>JAQGPI010000494.1 GCA_028293175.1 Verrucomicrobiaceae bacterium
ATGCCGGTCTTGGCCGCCATGATCGGGAAATTATCGAAGAGCACATGCATTTGATCCGCGATCAAGGTGGCGGGCAGGCTCTGAACCAGGGAGACGATACCCGGGGCTTCGGAGACGACGCTGGTAATGGCATTCAATCCGTAGCCACCCAGCGCGGAGATGGTTTTAACATCAGCTTGAACGCCAGCACCGCAGGACGAATCAGATCCGGCGATGGTCAGTACGCAGGGAGGGGATGACGGGGCACTCACGAGTGACAAACTAGGGAGGGAGGGGCCGCGTGCCAAGTGGGAAGTGCGGGGCAAGCGCAGGCATTAGGGCGATCCTTGCAGTTTATGTGCGATGAGCGGAAGCAGCGCAAAACTGGTGGCATCGAAGAATCCATGGGCAATGACAGCGGGCCAGATGGAGCGGTGAAAAACCATGATGCAACCCAGCAGGACGCCGATTGCCGCCGTGCCGACCACCGCGATGGCGCCTTGCGGAATATGGCCGATGCCAAACACGATGGAGGTGAGCACGACGGCTACGTATTCACCCTTACGGCTGGCGAAAACGCTCGGCCACAGTCGACGCAAGGTGGCGATGGAGGTGGCGCGCCAGAGCTCCTCGCGCAGTCCAGCCACGACGAAGCTGACGAAGGTGAGCGTGAGCCAGTAGTAGATGGGGTCGTTCTTCAGAGCCTTGATGCTGACCACTGCCTCGATGTCTGGCTTGTTGACCGTCGAAAAGGCCTGGATCTCCTCTAAAGTCGTCATGTGTGTGAGAATAAGCGTCGCCGCCACCACTCCGGCCATGATTGCTAGCGACAGGCGGATGCCAATTGAGTAGCCCGCGCCGAGCAAGAACAGGTGCCATGGGCGAGGGTAGCGCAACAATAACTGGTCCTTCGTTGGCTTCGAAAGCCAGACTGCAAGCCCGAAGAAAGCGCCAAACACAACCACCTCAAAGGCGCATACCATGAGCAGTTGCTGCCAGTTATCAGAGAGCGCGGCATGGCGTGATCTCTGCCGACCCAGGCCCAGCAAGCCGAAAATGAGGGGCATGGGCACAAAGAAAAACAGCAGCGCCCAGACGCGAAATCCCTCTACCGGCAATGGAGGTGGCAACGGCGGTGGCTGCGGGATGTGGGATTCGATCACGGCCCTCTGTTCCCGGGATTTAGTAAGGTAGCAAGTGAGGGAACAGCGGAAATCGGAAGACTGGGCGATTGATAGTAAGCAAGACCTAATGTTGAGAAGCAATAAATATTTATGGTAATTATTAAATATGCGTGATAATTTAATACGGTTCAACCTTCCAGACTTATGCCAGCCCTCCTCACTCCTCCCCTTCAGTCGCCGGGTTATCAGGCACAGCCCTCGTTTGCTCCTCAGCCTTACGCGGCTGGCCCAGGCCAGCTAACCTCGGGTCTAGCTTCGATTTTTGGCGATACGGGACTGGGTTCCCGAAATGATCCAAGCGGCCCCTTGGTACCGTTTGGCTCGGCTCCGCTGCGTACGCCCACGCAACCTGTAGCGCAGGTTGACCCGGCTTTTCGGTTTGGGGCGCAGGCTCAGGTACCTGCCCCTCAGCCAGTCATGCAGCAGGCTTGGAATGCGCCTGCTCAAGATCCAGCGTTTCGCGATTCCAGTCCTCAGGTCGTACAGCCGCAGCACCTGCCATATCAACCTCAGCCTGCCTATCATCAGCCCCTTCCAGCGAATCCACCTACGACAAGCATGGGTGGAGTCAGCGCAAACGCTTTAATTTCCGCCCTCGAGCATCAGCAGCAGGGAACTCCGCCGGATGCCTCCGGCCTGGACACGCTGCGCACGCAAATGTTCGGCCGCTACCATGAGGAGGTGGAAGGCCGGATGAAGGAACTGCGCACGGCGGTGGATGGCACCATGAGCCGTAACCGTCGCTCACTGATGGAGCGCATGGATGAACTCGGTGCCGGCCTGCATCGCGACATGGTGGCGATGCGTCAGGAGATGCAGAAGGAATTGGAAGACTTGAAACGCGATGTCTTCAGCGCCGTCATGAGCATCAGTGCCCTCAATGACAAGCTGGGTCTGACCGATTCACGCTTCCGTGAGACATGGATGGCCGTGACCAAGGCGCTCACCGACCGCATCGACAACCAAGCGACAGGACTCGCCACCTCCATGAAGGTGATGGACGCCAAGATCGACCAGATGGTCGAGGAGCGTGTGGAAGGTCTGGTGGAGAAAGCCATGCTTCGGCAGGTATCCATGTGGCGCGCTAAGCAGGCCGCAACGGCACCATTGGCAGCTCCTGCGGCTTGAGATCAAATGACTGGCATTTAACAGATGAGTTCCGCCACGGCAGAAACAAAGCCAGTGGAGACGCCTTGGGAAGAGGCTGTCTTCGCCCGGCGTTCTGTGTCTGGAAGGAACCATGAGCAGGAACGCTCAGCGGCGGAAGAGGTGATGCGGTACTTCGCCTCCCACACCTCCGGTGATACGGAAAAGCGGGCTTGGGCCGCCGCCTTGCGAAAACCGGTGGAAGCCGCGCTGGAAGACTTGCGGCATAATCCCAGGCGGGCTGCCACGCTGCTCGCCCCGGTGATTGAAGACGCGGTAAAAATGGCCCGCCATCGCCGCCAGGAGCGCCGGGTGGAAAATATTGGCAAGTGGTGCCTGTGTCTCACCCGTCCACATTTGTGGAAATGGGCGCTAAAAGCTCTCTGGGAAGGCGATCCCGTATGGCCACACATTCAGGAACAAGCACAATGGCATCAGGTGCCTGAGTTGCTGATGCTCGACAATCGCACGGGGCATGTACTGGGGCATGCGGAAACCGTTTCTCACTGCATTGCGCCCGGCGAGATGGGCCTGGAAGAGATGTGCGGCACTCATCGCGCCGTGCAGCCCGGCGAAGAAATTTCTACCCGCGTGCCTGATGAAGAAGGCTTGCAGGGGGAATTAGCATCGCGGGTACTGGTGGTGGTAGGATGGCGTTGCAAACTCGCGGCGCGGGTTCGCGGCCATGCTCCCGCAAATTTACGCAACTCCTTGCAGGTCTTGTGCGAGGAAGCGGAAGCGCTGCTGGGCAGCCCCGCTCCGCATGGCAGCACGCATGGGGACATGATTGACGGTCTGCTGGCGGGGAGCTTGGTAAACAAGGTCGCGTCTTCGCGGCCTCGTGGCTGGGTACTGGCGGTCGGAGGCGTTGTCTTTGGCTGCCTGCTGCTATGGGCGGGCGTGAAGGAGTATCGCTGGCGCTATCTCGTAATGGCACTCGATAGCGAGCCTGGGCTGAAAGTGCTCAACCACGACAACTCCTGGGGACGTCGAGAAATCAGCGGTCTGCGCGATCCATTGGCACGGCCTCCAGAAGAAGTGGCTCGCGCCCTTGGCCTCTCACCAGGGGAAATCGTCATGCATTTCAAAGCCTTTGTTTCGGCGGATGAACCCCTGGCAGCCCGGCGGGCAGGAGCCCGCCCAAGTGCCTCCCCCGAGTCGGTCATTCACCGTAAACAGTCACCTGCCGTCTCGCCGCCATGACCGCCCTTCGCCTTCGCATCCTCATTCTCATGCTCATCACCGGGCTGGGACCGCTCACCTTGCTGGTCGTGGGTGTACGCTTTCTGCCAGGGGATACGCTTCCCTGGCTTTGGTATGGGCTGCTGGGAGCCGGCGTCGTTGTTGCTTCCGTCGCCTTATGCGGCTTCATCACCCGGCCTTTAAAAGATTCCATCACCGCCATGCGCCTGCTGATCAGCAGTACGGAATCGCCCTCGCCGCGCGCCTGGGTTCCAGAGGAGTACTGGGCAATGCGCGATTCTTTGGTGCGCACTCTGGCGGAACAGCGTGAGGAGCGGACGCGGCTGGAAGAAAAAATGGCCGCCAGTGCCCGCCAACTTGGCGAAACCGAGCAAGCAGCCGTGCGTAGCATTGAAGTGCTGCACGCCATCGTCGAGTCTTCCACGGAGGCTGTCGTGTTCATGCACAGCGAAGGCCGTCTTTCATTGATCAATGATAAGGCGCGTCAGCTTCTTCACCTTGAAGATGAGCACACGCAGCGAGGCGTCAACGCCAACGCGTGGCTGGACAAGGTCGCAGAGCAGTTCAAAGACTCCGGTGACGTGCGCAAGACATGGAGGAAATGGCAGGAAGCGGCAGCCGGCGGTGGCGAAGGAGAGTGGGAAACCATGGATGTCGAACCCCGCACAATCAAGGTGCGCTGCGTGGATGTGCGCAGTGACAAAGGCATCTGCTTGGGCCGGGTGTGGATGTTTCACGACTGCACGGCCGAACGTTTGCTGGCCACACGTCTTCAGGACGGGCAGAAGCTGGAATCCATGGGCCAGCTCGCAGGCGGCATCGCGCATGACTTTAACAACTTACTCACTGCCATTCGAGGCAACCTCAACCTCGCGGAGCTGGAGGATGATCCCGCCCGCCAGCGTGAGCGTCTGGCCGGGGCCATGCGTGCGGCCAATCGCGCCTCGGAACTGGTGAACCAAATTCTCGGTTTCTCTCGCAAAACGACAGCACACCGCGCCGATGCGGATCTGTGCGAAATTGTCAACGAAGTACAAAACATTCTGCGCGCCAGTATCGATCCTAAAGTCACCCTGCGCACCTACGTGGGCAAGGAGACTTGGAAGGTAACAGTAGAGCCTGTGCAGATCGAACAGGTAATCCTCAACCTCTCCCTCAACGCCCGCGATGCGCTGCCGGAAAACGGTGGTACCATTGACATAACCACCACCAATCTCACAAAGGTGGATGCGCTGCACAATGAGACCTTCCCACAGCCTCCTGGCGATTACGTGGTCGTGAAGATCAAGGACAATGGCTGCGGCATTCCCAAGGAGGTGCGCAATCGTGTCTTTGAGCCCTTCTTTACCACGAAAGCCAAGGGCAAAGGAACAGGTTTGGGTCTTGCTATGGCGCGCAGCATTGTTGAGCAGGCAGGCGGCTGGATCGAGCTGGAGTCCGAAATCGGCCACGGCACTGAGTTCCGCATCTTCCTCCCGCGCAGCCTCGTGGCGGAGGCCCCCCCGGTGGTGATTGTCGAACCTGATCCCCGCGCCGCAGCAAAAATCATGAGCCGTGGTGGCGCCGAAGGCACCATTCTCGTGGTGGATGATGAAGCCCCGGTACGCTCCATCGCGGTGAACATGCTCAAGTATCTGGGCTACAAAGTCCTGGAGGCATGCGACGGACAGGAGGCCATTGACATTTTGCGCGCTTCTACAACGCCCATTGATGCGATGATGATGGATGTGTATATGCCGAAACTCTCGGGCCGCGATACCTTCAAACAGATCCGCAACCTAGGTATAGACATCCCTGTGGTGGTGTGTAGCGGTTTCGCCGTGGAGGCGGATGAATTTACATCGCTTATTCAAGGGCGCCACGGCACCATTGAGGTGATTCAAAAGCCTTATAGCATGGAAGCACTGGCTAAGATCGTCGCTAAAGCGGTTGATAAAGGCCATCAAGCTTTGGTCGCCTAATGCGATAGTTCGCGACTCGCTGCAATTGCCGTAACCACTTGCGGATTTCGGAGGTCAAAAGCCGACCAGCGTCAGGCTTAATGGTCAATTTTTGGCGCGGTTACTGCATTGTTTACATGTTTGACAGCCCGGAGGCCGGTCCTACTATGCGGACTCCACTCCGCCTCGCGCAGGCCCTTGAATCATGACCTTACTTCGCTCCTTCCCGCTCGCAGTCCTTTTCATCGCTTTCAGTGCCTGTTTTGCCCAGGAAACCAAAGTGAATGGCATTGCCGCCATCGTGAATGGTAAGGTCATCACCATGTCTGAAGTGGCGGATGCCGTGGCAGCTCAGACGCAGATGATCATGCTGCGCAACCGTGACAATCCGATGCAGGCCCAGCGGGAGCTGGCGGAGCTGAAGACCACAGCGCTCGATTCGTTAATCGACCGCGAACTGGTCTTGGCCGAGTTCACCAAGCTGGGGGGCACCATCAAGCCACAGTACGTGGATGACGACATCAACACGCTGATCCGCGAGCAGTTCAAAGGCGATCGCGATGGCTTTGTGGTCGAGCTGGCTAAGACCGGCATGACCATGAAAAAATTCCGCGAGCTGCGCGAGAAGATGATCATCGTGCAGGTGATGCGCGGCAAGCATGGCGGACATCAGGCCCCTCCTACGCCGAAGCAGGTGGAAGATTATTACAAGCTGCATGAAGACCGCTGGCGCGACAAGGACATGCTGAAAATCAGCACCATCACGCTGCCCAAGTTTACCAGCGAAGCGGGTTCCACACCGGAAAAACAGAGGCAGCTCGCCGAAGAAATTCGCGCAAAAGTGGTCGCCGGTGCCGACTTTGGCAGTATGGCCAAGACCTACTCCCAGGATAGCCGGGCCGAAAACAAGGGCGAGTGGGATTGGATGGAACGCAAGATGATGAAGCCCAACATGGCGGATGCCGCCTTTGCCCTGAAAGACGGCGGTGTGAGTAAA
>JAQGPI010000503.1 GCA_028293175.1 Verrucomicrobiaceae bacterium
CGCTCGTGGTCCACGAGGCGCTGGAAGAACATGTCCGCATCGGGTGCTGGATCAGCACAATCTACGGGCAGGATGATCTGAATCTTGAGGCCGCCGCCCTCGCGCATGGAGGCATCAATCGTGCCGCAATGCAGGTGCACGATCACATAGGCGGCGGTGAAATTCACTCCCAACTCAGTGGGCTGATGAGTGCGGACAAAGAACGGGTCAAACAGGTTGGCCACGTTTTCATCAGTCGCCCAGGCACCGGTGTCTTCAATCGTGAAGCGCACAGCAGCACGGCCATGCGCATCGGTGAAAGGCTCGGCCTGGATGTGCACGCGGTCACCAGCCACAAGGTGGGTGAGCTGATCGCTGAGCACCAGACGCCAGAGCTGGCGGAAACGGTCGGCATTCACGCGCATCTGCGGCACGGTGGGATGCACGTAGTGGGTAAGGAAGACGCCTTTGCGCTCGAAGGACTGGGCATACAACACCGCTGTCTCGTCCAGTAGATCGAGAGGGTCGAGCAAGTCCTGGCGGGGCAGATCGCGGGCCATGGAAGCTTCCGCGAGACGGCCAAGAACGGTCTGGATGCGATGAATCTGATCCTGGGCCTGACGATGCAGATCAGTCCAGAAACCATTGTCCTGCGGCAGGTTGCCCTGCAGTTCTTCCTGAAGCTTGAAGGGGGTGAGATCGACGAAGGCTCGAATCACCGTGAGGGCATTGCGCAGGTGATGGTTCAGGCCTTCCGCCAGGATGCCCAGGCCAGCGACCTTGTCCGCCATTATCACATGGCGCACGGTGTCAAATTTCTCACCTAACAACCGGTCGCGTTCAACCAGGGCCTCATACAGTTCCATGGCGCGCTCGATCACCGCCTGAATCTCTTCCGGGTCCCAGGGCTTGTGAACGTAGCGGTAGATGCGCCCTTCGTTAACAGCATCCACGGCGGTTTGATAATCTGTGTAGGCCGTGACTAGAATGCGCACCAGATTGGGATGCAGACGGCGCGCCTTTTCCAGCAGGTCCACGCCCGATTCGCCGGGCATGCGCTGATCGGAGAGCAGTACGCCGATCTCCGCGCCCTTTTCCATAAGGATGGCATAACCCTCGGCGGCGTTATTGGCCGTGTAGATCGTGAAGTCATCCTCGAATGCCTCGCGGAAATACTGCAAGGCCTTGACCTCGTCATCGACGTAAAGCACCGCGACACGCTTCTGCGCACCCGAGCTCATGAAAAGCCTCCCTGGGTACCAAGCGTGGGCGCTGGGAACCAGAGAGTGAACTCAGTTCCCTGATCCACTTCGCTTGTCACCTCAATCCCGCCGCCCATTTGATTCATCATTCGGAAGCTCACACTTAACCCCATTCCCATCCCTTCGCCCACCTCTTTCGTGGTAAAGAAAGGATCAAAAATCTTCGCTAGATTCTCGGCCGGAATGCCGCAGCCGTTGTCGCGCACGTGGAGATACTGGCGGCCAAGGCTTTCCGTCGTATGCACAGTGATGAGCGGTTCCGGCCTGCCCATCGAGGCGTCGATGGCGTTCTGCACAAGATTGATCAGCACCTGGATGATCTGGTTGCGGTCACCCATCACAGTCATGTTTTCCGGCACTTCGGCATCGAAGTCCACGTTGTGATCCTTGAGCTCGTTGCTCATCAGACGGGCCGCATTTTGCACCACATCCGCAAGGCTCACAGCGGAAGCGCTGCCGCTGTCCGGATGCGAGAAGCTGCGAAGATCAGAAACAATGGAGGATACGCGGCCAATGCCTTCCTTCACATCATTCAGGATGCGCTCGAAGTTATCGCGCTCACCTTCCGGCAAATGCTTGCCTTTCTTCTTCAATACGAAGATCGCCTGATTGGTGAAGTTCAACGGGTTGTTAATTTCATGGATGATGCCCGCGCTCATGCGGCCCAGGGAAGCAAGCTTCTCGCTCTGGAAGAGCTGGCTTTCCGTCTCACGCAACTGAGTGAGGGTGGTGACAAGTTCATCGTTTCGATCCTCCAGCACCTCCCGCTGCTGCTCCACTTCGGTGCGCACGAGGAACTCGCGTATCCGGATGCGGTGATGATAAAAGCTGCCGCTGAGAATCACTACGCTGTTCATAAAAATGAACACGCAGTTGTTGATGAAGATGCCCAGCTTGTCCTTTGGAATGCCGTGCCAGAGCATGCTGGAGGTGGCGGTGAGGTAAAAGAGAAATACCAGCAAGATGGCGATAGCGCTCTCCCTGAACGTCCAGTGGAACATCAGGCCGATGGCCACAAGGCAGAGCGTGAGCCCGGCGTAATAGTTTGACCAGGGCTCCCCTGAGGCTCGGATCATCATGCTGATGAAGAACGCCGGAATCATTGGGACAATGACCGTGTAAGCGCGGTAGTAGCGCTGCCCAAGCCAGGTATTGGTGGTCAGCAGCACGGGAATCTGGCAAAGGCTTGAGAGCACGCGCAGGATGAAAAATTCCTTGAGCAGGTCGGGATAAACGAACACGTCCAGCACGCCGGCAAAGGGCATGAGAGCCATGGCAATCCAGCACAGGATGCGTACGTTGCGCAGGGTGACCGTACGGTCCTCGGCGATGAACCGCTGGGCCAGCACCGGGTCATCCAGGGAGGGAACGGCAACTGCGGAAATCAGCTTCAAGCCGGTTCGCAGCACCGCCGGCCTGTCATCAGGAATCGCAAACTCGGCGGCGGCGGCGGGCATCATGATGGGTATTTCAGAAATGACAGTTAACGGATCGCAGGCGTGGCACGACGGATTTCAGGCCGTTCCGTGGCGAAGTCCAGCCCCACGTCCAGCACCTTGGAGCGGCCTGCCTCGATGGTGTTCGGCATGTCGAGCGGATCAGTGCTCTTGATGATGCTGGGCTGGATGAAGATGAGGGTTTCCTCACGGTCCTTCTGCTTGTCGGTCGTGTTAAAGAGGTGCTTCAGAATCGGGATGCGGCGCAGGAAGATCACGCCATTTTCCGAGTTGGTGACCTTCTCGGTGATGAGACCGCCGAGCACCACTGTGGTGCCGTTTTTCACGGTCACCGTGGTCTGCAATTCCTGGGTACCGATGATCGGCACTTGATTCGAGCCAAGCAACTGCTGGCCCGTGATGTTGTCATTCACCTGGGCGATTTGCAGAGTCACTTCATCATTGGAATTGATCAGCGGGATGACCTCCAGCTTCAGCACCACATCACGATATTCGATGCTGCTGCTCACGGAGGCGGTGTTGCCAACGCCCGCGCCGACATTGGACAAGGTGCTGACAGGAACAGCGATGCGCTGGCCGGAGGAGATGGTGGCCTTCTCGTTGTTACGCAGGTAGAAGGAGGGGCGCGACAGCAGCTTGAAGTTCTTGTCGCCTTCCAGAAGGTGAATGTAGCGGCTCAAGGACCCCAGCTGTCCGTAGAGGTTCAGCTTGTTCCAGTCGTAGCCTTTGAAGTTGATGGGAATGTTGAGCCCACCCACGCCTGCGGCAGCACCAGCAACCACGCCTGTGCCGGTGCCCAGGCCCGTATCGGGGTCGGTCGTGGAGGGGAGGGTGTTGCCCTGCCTCACCGAGAAGTCATCCAGCGCCTTGATCGCATCCAGGCCGTATGTGAATTGCTTGCCCAGGTTCACCTGCGCAATGATGGTGGAGATGTAGATCTGCTGTGGACGCAGGTCCATGCGCTCAATGAGCTTGTCGATGATGCGCACGTGCTCTGGCGAGCCGTTCACGATGAGGGTATTGGACCGCGCATCGGCAATGAGCAGGGTCTTGCCCACCACCACGGATTCCGGCGCACCGCTGACCTCCGGATCGCCAAGCGAGGTGTGGGAGCCACCGCCGAAACTTCCCCCGCTGCCACCACCGCTCTGCCCGCCGAAGCCATTGCTGCCATACGAGTTATTGCGCTGGTTTTGCGCGGCATCCGTGGATGGCGTATTGGTCGAGCCGCTGGTGCGGCGCGAATGACTGCGGCCCGCCTTGGTGTTGTTGCCGGCACCGCCGGAACTGCCGCCGTTGTCACTGCTGATGTCGGTATCGCGGGAGAGGGCGTCACGGGCCACGGCGAGGAACTCGGTCACCGGCATGTACTTGAGCTTGCGCTCCAGGAAGTTGGAATCGCTGGCTTCCCGGTCCAGTTTTTCGATCAGCGACTTGATGAAAGCGATGTCTACTGGCCTTGCCTGCACCAGGAGGGAATTGGTGCGGCGGTCAGGGATGATGCGTACCTTGGCGGCGCTGGGATTGGTGGCGTTGCTGGTGCCTGCACCGCCTGCCATCACCGGAGCTACGGGAGCGCCAGGAACCGCCGCCCCACCTTGGTTCGCGCCTTGTACGCCACGATACTTGGGACTGGCATCGGCCTTTTCTTTTTCTTCGTAGATTTCTTTGATGATGTCCGCGATTTTTTCGGCATCGGAGCGCTTCAATTCAATGAGTTCCGTGGCGCTTTCGGCAGGAGGAACGTCAATCACCTGGGCCAGATCATAGATGCTGCGGATGGTAGAGCTGTTCTCCGTGATGATGATGTTCGAGGTGTTGTTCACGGGCGTGATCGCGCCATAGGCGTGGAGCTTGATCACGGTGGTGAAGGCCTTGGTGGCCTCATCCGGCGAGATGTTTTGCAGGGGCAGCACGTAGTGCACGATGCGCTCGGTTTCCGGCAAGTCGCGGATGGAGCTGTACACGGGCAATCCTTCCGGGGTGGGGCTCTTGCCACCGCTGGCATGGATCAGCATTACGGTCTCCGGGTCCTTTTCAATGATCGCGTACCCATTGAGCAGCAACGAGGCATCAATAAAGGCCACGGCCTCTTTCTTCGTCATCGGGCGCACGCCCACGATTTTGAGAGTTTCACCCTGGAGCTGGCTGTCCAGAATCATCTTTTTGCCGGTGATCTGCTGGTACACCGGGATGATGCCCATGATGGGCGTGTTGATGAAGTTGACCTTGATGTTGGCACCGTCGGGGCCGTTGTCCTGGACCTCCGATTGGCTCTTGGTGCCGAGCGTCTGCGTGGGCGAACCCGCCGGGGCCTGGGCGTGCAAAGAACAGGTGCCGATCAGCGCCAAGGCGGCGATGCTCCACGAGCGAGGCGGAGAGATGAGGAACTGCCTGAAGGGTGCCGTTAGCATAAAGACGTTATAATTACCGTAATTATAACGTCCGCCAGTATTATGGCAAGTAAACTATTTACACTTCTAAAATAAATTCAGCACCTTTAGCATCCCTTATGTGGCTGCTTCCTCCACCGTTGGGCAGGTGCAAACGAGGTGACGGTCGCCGTACACATTGTCCACCCTGCCCACAGGCGGCCAGTACTTGTTCTCCTTCACCCAGGCCAGTGGGAAAGCAGCCTCCTCCCGGGTGTAAGACCGCTGCCAGTCGGATGAAACTACCACTTCCGCCGTGTGCGGAGCCAGCTTGAGCGGGTTACTCTGGGGATCGAGGGTGCCGTTTTCCACGCGTAGGATCTCGGCATGAATCGCCTCCATCGCCTCGCAGAAGCGGTCGAGCTCTGCCTTGCTCTCGCTTTCCGTCGGCTCGATCATGAGCGTGCCCGCCACCGGCCAGCTCATGGTGGGGGCGTGGTAGCCGTAGTCCATGAGACGCTTCGCCACGTCTTCAACCGTCACTTTTTTGAACTGACGGAAGTCCAGGATGCACTCGTGCGCGACGTAGCCGGTCTTGCCCGCATACAGCACCGGGAAGCACGGCCCCAGGCGACGAGCGATGTAATTGGCGTTCAGGATCGCCACTTCGGTAGCCTCCTTGATACCTTGCCCGCCCATCATCATCACGTACATCCAGGAGATCACCGTGATGCTGGCGCTGCCCCAGGGCGCGCTGCATACCGCGCCGGAGCGGTGTTCTTCATCAAACACCAAGTGCCCTGGCAGGAACGGCACCAGATGCGCCGCCACCCCGATGGGCCCCACGCCGGGACCACCGCCGCCATGCGGGATGCAGAAGGTCTTGTGCAGGTTCAGGTGGCATACATCGGCACCGATGCTGCCCGGCGAGGTCAGCCCCACCTGGGCATTCATGTTTGCGCCATCCATGTAAACCTGTGCGCCGTGCGCGTGCACCATTTCGCAGATCTCCACGATGCTTTCCTCAAACACGCCGTGAGTGCTGGGATAGGTGACCATCAGGGCGGCCACGTTCGCCGCATGCTTGTCGAGCTGAGCGCGCAGGTCATCGAGCGAGATGTTGCCCTGGTCGTCGCACTTCACCGCCACCACCTTAAAGCCGCACATGATGGCGCTGGCGGGATTGGTACCGTGCGCTGAGACGGGAATCAGGCACACATCACGGTGTCCTTCATTGTGAGAAGCATGGTAGCGGCGGATCGCCAGAAGCCCGGCCTGCTCGCCCTGGGAACCGGCATTGGGTTGCAAGGACACGGCGGCGAAGCCTGTGACTTCCGCCAAAGCAGCCTCCAGCGTGGCGAACATCTCACGATAGCCTTCCGTCTGATCTGCTGGTGCAAAAGGATGGATGGCACCCACTTCAGGCCACGTCACCGGCATCATTTCAGCGGCGGCATTGAGCTTCATCGTGCAAGAACCCAGCGGGATCATGCTGCGGTTCAAGGCAATGTCCTTGGCTTCCAGGCGATGCAGGTAGCGCATCATTTCCGTCTCGCTGTGATAACGGTGGAAGACCTCGTGCTTGAGAAAATCCGAGGTGCGGAGGTGCTGCTCGGCCACGTCGATATCGTGTGAGGCGGCGGCGAATGAGAAGCTCGGCTCAATATCGAAGGCGCGTAGCACGGCCAGTAATTCGTCTGCCGTTACGCGTTCATCCAGCGCGATGACAATGGTGTGCGCATCCGCGCAGCCAAGATTAATCCCCTGCCCTACTGCCTTGGCCAGCACGGCCTCGGCGTCCTCCACATGCACTGTGACGGTATCGAAGAACTCATCTCCGGCCAAGTCTAGGCCCGCCGCGACGAGTTCATCCGCCAGCCAGTTCGCTGCGCGATGCACGCGCCGAGCGATCTCGCGCAGGCCATCGGGACCATGATACACCGCATACATGCTGGCCATCACGGCGAGCAGCACCTGAGCGGTGCAGATGTTGCTCGTAGCTTTCTCACGACGGATGTGCTGCTCGCGTGTCTGCAAGGAAAGCCGGTAGCCCGGGCGGCCCTGCGCATCCACCGAGACGCCGATCAAACGCCCTGGCATCCGGCGTTTCAGCGCATCCTTCACCGACATGAAGGCCGCATGCGGACCGCCAAAACCCAGCGGCACACCGAAACGCTGGCTGTTGCCCACGCAGATATCCGCGCCGAATTCGCCCGGCGGACGCAGGATCGTCAGCGCCAGCAAATCTGCCGCAACGATGAACAAGGCCCCTACGCCATGCACGGCAGGCGCCAGTTCGGTGAAATCGCGGATGATGCCCAGCGTGTCCGGATACTGCACCACCACGGCCGCCAAATCCTTCGTTTCGCCCGGCTCCCAGCGCATGATGTCGCCGACCTCCACCGCGATGCCCAGTGGCTCCATGCGCGTCTGCACCACCTCGATGCTCTGCGGATGGCACATGTCGGAAAGAAAGACGCGCTTAGCCGAACCATGCTGCGCCACGGCCAGGGCAATCGCTTCCGCCACCGCGGTGCCTTCATCGAGCAGCGAGGCATTCGCCACATCCAGCCCAGTGAGATCGCAAATCATCGTCTGGTAATTGATCAGCGCCTCCAGTCGGCCCTGTGCGATCTCCGCCTGATAAGGCGTGTAGGCCGTGTACCAGCCGGGATTTTCAAAGATGTTCCGCTGAATCACCGGCGGCGTGAAGGTATCATGATAGCCCATGCCGATGAAGCTACGCATCACACGGTTCTTGCTGACCATCTCCTTCAGCGATCTCAGCGCCTGCTCTTCAGAAAGCGCTTCCGCAAGGTCTAGCGGCTCACGCAAACGAATGCCTTCCGGCACCACATGATCCATCAGTTCATCCAGCGAGACGCAGCCAAGCTGCTGCAGCATCTGCTGTGTTTCAGCTTCTGAAGGACCGATGTGACGGCGGGAAAAAGCGGAGAGGGAGGCCATGTGGCCTATAGTTTCTAGCAAGTTGAGGGGACTTGGAAAGTGGTTTGGCAAAAGCTGCGGATTCGCTCAAGCCGCCAGCCCATGGGTCGCGACCTCTAGAAGCTCGCGCACCTCGTCATCGGTCGTTTGGGAGAAATCATGGTAAAACTGTCCCACGGCGCGGAAGCCGGCGGGCGCGATGACGTACACCACCTCATCCACTTCCTGGGAGAAACGCGCACACGATTCCGGCGCGACCACCGGCACGGCAACGACGATGCGGTCCACCTTGAGCTTGCGCAGCGCGGTGACGGCGGCACGCATCGTGGCACCCGTGGCCAGACCGTCGTCAACGAGGATGACGACCTTGCCGCGCAGATCGGGCGGCGGCCGCCCTTCGCGATACTCGCGCTCGCGGCGCTCCAGCTCAATGCTCTCGCGCTGGGTCACATCGGCCAGCACGGCGTCGGCATCGCGCAATTCCATGACGACATTGCGGTTCAGCACCCGCACGCCGCCGGAGGCAATCGCCCCCATGGCCACCTCTTCGTAGCCTGGCACACCGAGCTTGCGCACGATAAAAACATCCAGCGGCGCATGAAGAGAGTGAGCCACCTCAAATGCGACCGG
>JAQGPI010000506.1 GCA_028293175.1 Verrucomicrobiaceae bacterium
AGTGACAATGGCGAAGTAACCATCAAGGTGACCGGCAGTCAGGCTGGGTTTGACATGGGGCGCGGCCTCCTGGTCACGAAGCTTATCGAGGGCAATTATCCCAACTACCGCCAGGTGATCCCAGGCGAGCCAAAGGAACGCATTGCACTGGAACGCGAAAGCTTCCTGAAGTCCATCTCCCGTGTGTCCTTGCTCGCCAGCGAGAAGTCGAATTCGGTGAAGCTGCAGTTTGCTCCTGCCAACGTCGAGATCGTCGCCTCGTCGCCGGACATCGGTGAAGCTCGTGAAAGCCTTGCCATTGCCTACAAGGGGGTGCCAATCACCATCGCCTTCAATCCAGAGTTCCTCATGGCACCTCTGCGCAATTTATCCGCGGACGAAGTATCATTGCATCTCATTGATGAAATCAGCCCTGGCGTACTGCGCAGTGGCAACGGTTTCCTCTATGTTCTCATGCCGATGCGTGTAAACTCCTAAAATCATGACAATCGCGATGAAATCCCGTCCCATTCTCTGCCTGGGTGCTGGAGCTCTGCTGACCCTGAGTTCCTGCTACACATGGCGTCCGCCGGGTCCTCCACCGCCGCCGCGCAGGGGCGCTTCGCTGGACATGCCTCCCCGAGAAAACACTCGTTACATGGGCGGCCCGGAAGAAGGTCCTTCTCCCCTGGATACTCCTATTCCTGGAGAGATTCAGCCGCCTTCGCCGCAGCCTTCTGAGCCACCGCCAATTACAGACAGCCCGCCCACTCCTGGCCCTTCCGCAGAGTTGCCTCTAGCACAAGAAACCACGCCTAAGCCTTCGTCGTCCAGCAACGGTCTGCCCTTCGGTATCAAGGTGCCAAACAAGCCCGGCTTTGTTTACAGCCCTTACGACAAGACGGCGGGCATTGTGGACGTGACCGGCTTTGCTACTGGCACAAAGGTCAAGTGCCCCTATACCAGCAAGGTTTTCTTGGTCCCCTAAAGTTGAACGACAGTTGATTCCATCTTGAGGGCGCGTGGCATCAACCGCGCGCCCTTTTTCGTCCCCTATGCCCTCCCCCACTACAGAGCGCTCCATCGCCATTCTTGGCCCCGGCTTGCTGGGCGGTTCCATTGCCAAGGCACTGCGCCGGAGCTCCCCAGCATGTGAAGTGCGCATCTGGGGGAGGCGTGAAGAAGCTGTGCAGGCGGCAGCGGATCAGGGTATGGCTGACTTTGCTTCGACGGACGCCTGTGCCGTCGTTAAAGGTGCCTCGTTGGTGGTATTTGCCGTGCCCGTCCGCTCAATGCAATCTCTGGCATTAACCATCGCAGGTAGCGTTGCCGATGATGCACTAGTTACCGATGTTGGCAGCGTCAAACAGTGCGTTGTGGAGACTCTAGAACCCATCTTTGGCAATGAACCCTCCTGTTTCATCGGCAGCCATCCAATGGCAGGCTCGCATGAGACCGGGATGGCGGCGGCACGGGCCAATTTGTTTGACGGTGCCACTTGCCTTCTTACCCCGACGGAACGCACTAGGAATGGTGCCATTGAGCGTGTGACAGCCTTCTGGTCCAGCCTTGGCTGCGCTCCAGAAAAGATCCTTTCACTCCCGCTGACAACCCACGACCGAAAGGTGGCACGCATCAGCCACATGCCCCATGCAGTGGCTTTTGCCCTCGTGCGCGGTGCCTTGCAGGACGATCCAGAGGCGGTTATCTGTGCAGGCCCGGGCTTCCGCGATGCCACGCGCATCGCGGGCAGCGATCCTGATCTGTGGACCGGCATTCTGATGGAGAACCGGCAGGCCGTGCTCGATAGCCTCCAAGATGTTTCTACACAGCTCACAGAGCTGGTTGAAATCATCCGTAATAACAACGAAGAAGACCTCCGCCTTTTCCTGACCCAGGCCAGGAAGCTCCAACAGCTCATCCCGGCGGCCCCATAGACTCATGGCAACAATCAAAGTCCGCAGACTCAAAAGCATTCCCGCCGAAATCACAGTGCCGGGCGACAAAAGCATCAGCCACCGCGCCGTCATGTTTGCCGGTCTGGCAAAAGGCCGTACTGTGATCAGCGGCTTCCTCCCGAGCGAGGATTGCATCTGCACAGTGCACGCCATGGAGGCCCTGGGTGCCGAAGTGGAGTGGCTTGAGCAGATCGAAGGAGTTGGCTGGGTCAAGCTAGCGATCACCGGCCACGGAATGCAATTAAAGGAGCCCGCCAAAGTGATCGACTGCGGCAACTCCGGTACCACCACCCGCCTGCTTTCCGGCATCCTTGCGGGGCAGCCTTTCACCACCACTTTGGAAGGTGATGCCTCGCTCTCGCGTCGTCCCATGAAACGAATTGCTGATCCGCTCAGCCTGATGGGTGCGAAAGTGGAAGGTCAGGGCGAGAAAATTTGCGCTCCGCTGCGCATCACCGGCGGCAACCTGAGCTCCATTACGTATCACCTGCCTGTGGCCAGCGCTCAGGTGAAAAGCGCTGTGCTTCTGGCAGGCATGTTCGCTCCGGGCAAAACCAGCGTGGTCGAACCCGTGGCCACACGCAACCACACTGAGAGGCTGATGAGCCACTTCGGGATCAAGTGGCTGCGTGACGGCGACACCGTCAGCGTCTATGGTGGTCAGACTCCCCGCGCTGAAGACATCATCGTGCCCGGCGACATCTCCAGCGCCGCCTTCTGGATGGTCGCCGTAGCCGCTGTCCCCGGCAGCCAGATTACCATCAACAACGTGGGACTCAACACCACCCGTACCGGCATCATCGATGTACTACTGAAGATGGGTGCCAAGGTCACCGATTCCATGACCAAGAGCGATGGTGAACCCCAGGGCAATATCACCGTCAAAGGCGGTGAACTGAACGCCACCGTCATAGGCGGCAGCGTTATCCCCAACGTCATTGATGAGCTGCCCATCCTGGCCGTGGCCGCCGCTCTCGCCCGTGGCAAGACTTTGATCAAGGACGCCGCCGAACTGCGCGTGAAGGAAACCGACCGTATCGCCGCCGTGGCCGATAACTTGCGCCGCATGGGCGTGACGGTGACTGAATTTGATGATGGCATGGAAATCGAGGGCGGCGCGCAGTTGAAGGGCGCGACTATCGACAGCTACGGGGATCA
>JAQGPI010000514.1 GCA_028293175.1 Verrucomicrobiaceae bacterium
TAAATATTTTGGACTTGATTTTAGCCATACTCAAAATTGTCACCTAATGAAGTGTGATCCTCATTCAAGGTGAGGAGTATGTCTATTACAAAGGGAAGTTAAAGCGTATCTGTAGTGGGATTATCGCGGATGAGGGTGCTTCATATTAAGCCCCAACTAGAAATAGTTCAGTCAAACGTTGTTACGGAGATCGTATTACGAAGGACCTCATGTGGGAGCAGGCTCACTTCTCCCCTGAAGCCGGCCGGAGTGCATCGCTGTCCCAGCCCATGTCTTTCCGGTCGATGTCGGGGTCTTGGCGGAAGAGGGCGTTGAGGGCGTCGATGCGTTGGCGGGCCGCGGCGATGTAGCTTTTGTCGTCCTCGGGATCGATCTTGGCCATCTCGCGGACGGCGTCTTCATCATGCTCGCGGAAAATGCGGATGGCGCGCCGGGCTTCATACGCTCCGAGGCCGAGGTGGCGGAGGGCGGCGACGGTCATTTCCAGGGAGCTGTCGAGGGTCTCGCGGAAGACGGTTTCGATGCCGCGCTTGTGGAACTCAAAGGCATGGAGACGACCGGCGGCGCGAACGAGGATGGGGAGGTTGGGGAAATGGCGCTGGAGGGTTTCGACGATCTCAACGGACTTGGCTTCGTCGTCGATGGCGAGGATGAAGAGCTTAGCGGAGCTGGCACCGGCGGCATGCAGGAGGTCGAGCCGCGAGGCGTCGCCGTAGAAGACCTTGAGCCCGAGCTTGCGGAAGAATTCGATCTGATCGTGGTCGAGATCGATGACGGTGGCGTGGATGCTGTTGGCCAGGAGCACGCGGCCAATGATGTGGCCGACGCGACCGTATCCGGCAATGATGACGGGGTTGTCGTGCTCATCAATGGTGTCCTGCTTGTGCTTTTTGTGCTGCTTGGCGAGGCGTCGGCTGAGCACTTTTTCGTAGAACATCAGCAGCAGCGGCGAGATGGCCATGGACAGGGCGACCACGGCGGTGAGCTGCCCGGCGAGGCTTTCGGGCAGCACATGGCGGTCCACGGTGAACCCGAGCAGGACGAAGCAGAATTCGCCGCCCTCGGCCAGGGCGATGGCGAAGAGGGTGCGGTCGCGCAGGTCGAGATTGAAGATGTAGCCGAGGATGAAGAGCACGAGCCCTTTGACCACAAAAAGCCCGAGCGTGAGCCCGGCGATGGTGGCGGGTTGGGCACCGATGAGCTTGAAGTCCACACTGGCGCCGACGGCGATGAAGAAGATGCCGAGGAGCAGGCCTTTGAAGGGTTCGAGGTTCGATTCGAGTTCGTGGCGGTACTCGCTATCGGCCAGCACGACGCCGCCGAGGAAGGCACCGAGGGCGGGGCTGAGGCCGACGCTCTGCATGAGCACGGCGACGCCGACGACGAGGGCGAGGGCGGAGGCGGTGAAGATCTCGCGCAGCTTGCTGGCGGCGATGTAGCGGAATATGGGGCGCAGCATGAAGCGGCCGCCAATGACGACCGCCGCGACGGCTCCCAAGGTTGCCACTGCTTGCAGCCAACCGGGCAGGTGGGAGATGGGGCCATCATGCGCGGCGGCACCCGCGCCCGCCCCTGTGGCCAGGAGCGGCAGGAGGGCGAGGAGCGGGATGACGGCGAGATCTTGAAACAGCAGCACGGAGAAGCAGGCCTGGCCTGCCTCGCTCTTCAGCCAGCCTTTCTCGGAGAGGCTCTGAATGACGATGGCCGTGGAGGACATGGCGAAGATCATGCCGACGGCGAGCGAGTGCTGCCAGGAGTGGCCGAGGGCGATCAAGCCGCCGCCGATGGCGATGCCGGTGACGCCGACTTGCAGGCCGCCAAGACCAAAGATGGGGCGTCGCAACCGCCACAGCAAAGAGGGGCGCAGTTCCAAGCCGACGATGAAGAGCATCATCACCACGCCGAACTCGGCCACGTGCATGACGTCCTTGCCTTCGCCGCCGACGAGGCCTAGCACCGCCGGGCCGAGGGCCATGCCGGCGATGAGGTAGCCGAGCACAGAGCCGAAGCCGAGTCGCTTGGCCAGGGGCACGGAGATGACCGCTGCGAAGAGGTAAACGAAGGCCTGCGCGAGGAAGGTCTCAAGGTGCATGTCCGGCCTCCCCATCGCGAAGGGTTTCAATGCAGGCTCGGTAGCGCTTGGCTTCAATTTGGAGCTCTTCGCTGCCGATGGTGAGCACGCCGGGCACGATGAAGGGCTCTAGGAATTCCATGCCGCAGAGGTGCGCGGTTTGTTCGAAAGGCGCGAGCAACTGGCGCACAGTGAAGCGGTTGTAGCCGGTGGGCTCGTAGGCTTCCGCCGGGCCGCCAGTGGTGATGGCCTGCTGCCAGAGCTTGCCCTTTAGCGCGATGCCTTTTTCGCCATAAGCGAAGCCGTATTCGAGCACGAGGTCTTCCCATTCTTTGATTAAAGCAGGGGCGCTGTACCAGTAGAAGGGATGTTGGAAAACGATGACATCGTGTGCGAGCAGGAGCGCTTGTTCCTTGCGCACATCGATGTGGAAATCGGGGTAGGTTTCGTACAAATCGTGGAAGGTCACGCCCTCCAGGCCGAGTACCGCCTCGCAGAGCGCCCGGTTGGCCCGCGACTTGCGCGGCATGGGATGGGCGTAGAGGATCAGAATGCGGCGCGGCATGGGAGTGAGGGCATCGTGTCTCCATTTCTACGAATGGCAACTGCGGAGGGGGGCGGGAGCGGACCAAGCATTATGGGCTTGAAACGAGCCTCTAGTTATAGAATGCTCAATACTCTTATGACATTCACTGTGGGAAGAGGTAGCACAACGCTGGGTTCGTTTTCTGAGCAGGAAGTCTCGGACGGAATCGCTTCGGGCCGGTTTTTGCCCACTGATATGGGGTGGTGTGAAACCATGACCGACTGGCAGCCGCTTTCCATCATCCCTGCCTTTAGGCCAGCAGGTGGAAGTGTGCCGCCGCCCTTGCCGCCCAACGCTGCCAATTTTGACATGCCGCAGCGTTCCAAACCCATGGGAGAGGACCCCGCCATGCGATGGCTGATGCCGGTGGGCCGCTCAGGCTGGGCCATTGCGGCGGGTTACCTGGGGTTGTTTGGACTGGTGATTTTGCCGGCACCCATCGCCTTGATTGTATCAATCATTGCCATCTGGCACATCAAAAAGAGTAAGAGCACCGGCAAGCCTTTGCATGGCATGGGGCGCGCCATTTTTGGTCTCATCGTGGGGATACTGGGCACTGTGGCGCTGGTGATTTTCGCGGTCTCTGCGGCCGCCTCCCATCGATGATGGGCCTTTCGGGAATCGATCCAACCTGAGAACCGGCTTGCACCCTGTGCCGCCTTCGGCACTCTGAGGGGTGCAGACCGCCCGCGCCAACAAACACGCCAAGCCCGACAAAGAAGCCGCCATCTTCGACGAGGGTGACCTTGCTTCCCTGCTGGAAGGCAAGGAAGACCCCATCGTGCTGATCCTTGATTGCATCCAGGACCCGCACAACCTCGGGGCCTGCCTGCGCACCGCTGATGCGGCGGGCGTGGCGATGGTGATCCTGCCCAAGGACAAGTCGGCGCCCATTAGCGAGGCGGTGCGCCGTGTCTCCTGCGGCGGCGCGGACAGCGTGCCCATCGTGCGCGTGACCAATCTGGCGCGCACCATGGAGAAGCTAAAAAAGCTAGGCATCTGGCTCGTCGGTACGGCCGATGAAGGCAAGAAGTCGCTCTACGAACAGGATTTGAAAGGCCCCATCGGCATCGTGATGGGCGGCGAAGGCGAAGGCATGCGCCGCCTGACGCAGGAGAATTGCGACTTCCTGGTGCGCATCCCGATGGCTGGCGCGGTGCCGTGCCTGAACGTATCGGTGGCGACGGGCGTGTGTTTGTTCGAAGCGGTGAGGCAGCGCGGCGGGAAGATTTGATGGGAGAAGTCTCAGAAAAGTACTCATCACGCGGAGCGTGATGTTGCGGTCGCCACGCACTTTAACTGCCTGCGATGCAGGCATGCCTGGCACAAGGCCATCACGCGGAGCGTGATGAGTACTTTGAAGCTTGCAACGCCCGCGTCGCTTCCTTCATCCGGTTCAACACATAATACACTGTACGACTGCGTATCCGCACCAGTTCCTCGCCGATGATGCGGGCGATGAAGTCTTCGGGCATGTTGAGCACTTCGTCCACGGTCGCGCCGTTGAGGCCGCGGCAAAGCACGGTGGTCAGGGCTTTGGTCAGTGTTTGCACGCCGCAGCCGAGTGAGACGGCGAAGTGCATGCGGTCATCGGGTTCGCGGCGCACATGAATGCCCACGGTGTCGCTGCATTCGGCATCCTTGCGCACCTGTTCAAAGTCGAAGTATTCGCCGGGCTTGGGCGCGTGACGACCTACCGTTTCAGCGAGGTCGATGAGCCCGTCGCGCCGCTCGCCTTCGGAGAGGGATTCGAAGTGCTCGATGAGGGACTGGAGGGGCGGGGGATACATGGGGGCGATGTGGATATAACGGCGAAGAGTGGGGACGTCATGTTGGAGTTGGGGACGAGGTCTTGAATGTCGCGAAGCGTCGTGGAGTGCGCGAGGGGAGCCTTGGCGAGACTCCGCTTTGTACGGAGCATGGGATACCGAAGAGCGTCACGTCCACTAACCGGTCAAGAACTCCGCAAATGCTCCTGACCTTTTCAGAACCACCTGGCCTAGCAAAAGCGGAGTCTCGCCTAGGCTCCCCTCGCGCACTCCAAAACGCTTCGCGACATTCAAAGCACTCAAACATCACCGCAAGAACACCCCTCGTAACCAAGTAGCGTTCACACACATCTTTTATGAGCCTTCTCTCGCGCCCCTTTGATCGTCGCAGCTTGCTGCGTGCCGCTGGTATTCAAGCCCTGGCCTGGACGGTGGGCGACCTTTGCCTGGGGGCTGAGGCACCGCCTTTAACTCCGTTGAACCGCTTCCCGCAGATGATGCAGACCTGGTTGCTGGAGCAGGTGAAAGCGGCTGAGGCGCATGGCAACAAGTGGCGCTCCGAATTGAAGACGAAAGCGGATGCCGAGGCCTATGTGAACACGGTGCGCACGGAGATCCGTGAGTGCTTCGGCCCCATGCCGGAAAAGACGCCGCTGAATGCCAAGGTCACAGGCGTGCTGGAGCGCGACACGTATCGCATCGAGAAGGTGATCTTTGAGAGTCGTCCCGGCTATCTGGTGACAGGAAACCTGTATGTGCCAAAGGGGCGCACAGGCAAGATGCCCGGTGTGGTGGGCGTGTGCGGGCACTCGATCAATGGCAAGGCGGCAGAGCCTTATCAAGGCTTTGCCCAAGGACTTGCGCGGCAGGGCTATGTCGCCTTTATCTTCGACCCGGTGGGGCAGGGGGAGCGCTTCCAATTCATGAAGGAAGGGCTGAAATCGCGCTACGGCGGCAGTGTTCAGGAGCACATCCAGATGGGCAATCCCATGCTGCTGATGGGCGAGTTCCTGGGCTCCTGGTTTGCCTGGGATGGCATTCGTGCGCTGGATTATTTGTTGTCGCGCTATGAGGTGGACCCAGCGCATGTCGGCATCACCGGCAACAGCGGCGGCGGCACGCAAACGACTTGGCTGGCGGCGCTGGATGACCGCTGGACCATGGCCGCACCGGCTTGTTTCGTGACCACTTTCCGTCGCAACGCGGAGAACGAACTGCCCGCTGATACGGAGCAGTGCCCGCCGAAGGTTTTGCAGCTCGGGCTGGATCATTCGGACTTCATTGCGGCCATGGCTCCGCGCCCTGCCATCCTGCTTACGCAGGAGAAGGATTTTTTTGATGTGCGCGGCGGCGAGGAGGCCTTCAAGCGCCTGAAGCATCTCTACACCCTGCTCGGCAAGCCGGAGAACATTCAGCTTCAAACGGGGCCTGATCCGCATGGCTACAGCCAGCCGAACCGCGAGGCGATGTATCGTTTCTTCAACAAAATCACTGGCGTCTCCAAAGAGGAAAAGGAGCCTGCGCTGACACAGGAAAAAGAGGCGGATCTGTGGGCGACGCCAAAGGGGCAGGTGAGCGAATTGAATTCGCTCACGCTGATGAGTTTCATGCGCGACAAGGCCACGAAGCTGGCCCTAGTCAGAGGGTTGAAGAAGAGCCAAGGCGTAGTCAATTCGGTGCATGATTTGCTGAACATGCCTTCCATCAAAGAAGTGCCGGAGTACCGCATCCTGCGCGGTGCGGGCTCACGCAAGTACCCGGCCAAGGGCTACTGCGACTATGCCGTGGCTACCGCGCCACACATTGAAACGATTGTCACCGAGCTGTTCGATGAGGCGGGTTTTACTTCGCGTCCCACGCGCGGCAGGAAACGTGCAGTGCTGTATGTTTCGCATCATTCGGCAGATGAGGAATTGCGCAGCGAACCGCTGCTCGCTGATCTCATCAAAGCTGAGCCAGAGGCCGCCATCTTCGCCTGTGACGTGCGCGGCATTGGCGATTCACAGCCTAACACCTGCGGGGCGAACACCTTTCTCCAGCCCTACGGCTGCCATTATTTCTATGCGGCGCATGGCGTGATGCTGGGCGCGCCGTTGGTGGGCCAGCGCACCTTCGATGTATTGCGAGTGATCCAGTGGCTGATGGCCTGTGGTCATGAGGAGGTGCATCTGGCCGGTCGCGGCTGGGGTGCGCTGCCTGCCGCTTTCGCCGCGCTATTGAGCGATAAGGTGAAACAGGTGACGCTGAAAAACGCGCTCACCAGCTATGCCGACCTGATGGCCGATGAGGACCAAAAGTGGCCCTATGCCGCGATCCTGCCCGATGCCTTGAAGGACTTCGATCTGCCGGATGTGTATGCGGCGCTCGCGGCTAAGGGATTGAAGAACTTGGAGCCCTGGGGTGCGGCGGATGGGATGAAGGGTTGAGGGGGAGACGCCTTCGTCGTTTCAATATATCGCCCTCGGCGCCTTTCCGGTTGAGAAAGGGAGGTTTCTCGTCTCCACTGCGCCCTTCCCCTTTTTCGCTCCCACTTTCCCCATGATCCAGCCCACGCCCGGAGAAGTTGCCGTCCTCGACTACGGTTCTCAGTACAGTCAGCTCATTGTCCGCCGCGTGCGCGAGCTCGGTTTTATGGCGCATCTTTACCCGCCGGCACGGCTGGCGGACCTGAATTCCCCCGGGGCGATCATTCTTTCTGGCGGACCTCGCAGCACTTCGGATGAGGACGCCCCGGATGTCGATTTCGCCAAGCTCATGGCCTTCGATGTGCCAGTGCTGGGCGTGTGCTATGGCATGCAGTTGCTCAATATCAAGCACGGGGGCACGGTGAAACCCGGGGTCACCCGCGAGTACGGCCCGGCCAAGCTGGTGGTGGCGGCGGACTGCCCCTTGTTCAGAGGCATCTCTCATGAATCCCAGGTGTGGATGAGCCATAGCGACACCTGCGCGAACCTCTCCGCCGATACCCGCGTGATCGCCACGAATGAAGACGCCGTGCCGGTGGCCTTGCAATGGAGCGAGCGCTGCTTCGGCATCCAGTTCCACCCGGAGGTGACCCATTCGCACGAGGGCAAGGAGATCCTGAAAAACTTCCTCACGCACACCGGTGCGGAGCTAGCGAAGTTCGACATTCTGGCCTTCAAGGCGCAGATGCTGGAGCAGATCAAGGCCGACGTCGGCGACCGGGAGGTCATCTGCGGCGTCTCCGGCGGCGTGGACAGCACGGTGCTGGCGGTGCTTCTTCAACGTGCAGGCGTAAAGGTGCGCGCCATCTACATCGACAATGGCCTCATGCGCCTGAATGAGACCGAGCAAGTCATTGAGCAGTTCAAGGAAGTGGGCGTGCCCATTGAGGTGATTGATGCTAGCGAACAATTCCTCACTGCCCTCAAGGGCGTGACCGATCCAGAGGAGAAGCGTCGCATCATCGGCACGATGTTCGTCACCGTCTTCTGGGGAGTGGCGGACAATGTCGAGCTCCTCGCCCAGGGTACACTGTATCCAGATGTGATTGAGAGCGCCACCAGCGGCAGCATCGCCAGTGTGATCAAGACGCATCACAACCGCGTGGATCGCATCATGGAATTGAAGCTCTTGGGCAAGGTGCTGGAGCCCTTGGCCGAACTGTTCAAGGACGAGGTGCGCGCTCTCGGCGAGAGCCTGGGCATCCCGCACCACGCGCTGTGGCGTCATCCTTTCCCTGGTCCCGGCCTTGCTGTGCGTGTGCCCGGTGAGATCACAGAGGAGAAACTCGCCATCACCCGCCATGCCGATGACATTTGGATCAAGGAACTGCGCCGCAGCGGCCAATACGAGCGCGTGTGGCAGGCCTACGCCGCGCTGCTCCCTGTGAAGACCGTGGGCGTGAAAGGCGATGAACGCAGCTACGAAGCCGCGATCAGCCTGCGTGCCGTGGTGAGCGAAGACGCCATGACTGCCGACTGGGTGGAGCTTCCCTACGAAGTCCTGCGCGCCGCTTCGAACAAGATTTTGAACAGCGTCAAAGGCATCAACCGCGTGCTCTACGACATCAGCACGAAGCCTCCAGCGAGTATCGAATGGGAATAAGACAAGGAGATATGCCTTTGATCCTTGCTGATTGACAAAATCACGGAACCGAGGCAAATTCCTTGCATGACTTATTCCTCGACCCTGACCTCGAAGAATAAGACCACACTGCCCAAGGCGGTGGTGACGCTGCTAGGAGCAAAACCAGCCTCTATCCTTGCTTACGAGGTTCTCGAGGACGGGGCTGTACTGCTGACCGCCAAGTCCAACTCCTTCAAAGATATTGCTGATAGTTTTCCCAAAAAGAAGCCCGCGAAGCCCGTTACGGTGGCCGACATAAAGAAGGCTGTGATGGAGGGAGCGGCCCGGCGGCTGAGGAAGGCGCAATGACAGGACTGGATACCAATGTGCTGGTCCGCTATCTTGCCCAGGATGATGAGACGCAGTTGCGTGCAGTGCTCGGTCTGCTGTTAAAGAAAGGGGCAACGTTTTTTGTCCCTGACCTCGTGATTATTGAGGCGGACTGGGTGCTGACGTCGCTCTATGAATGGACTCCTGACGAGGTTGCGGAGTCCTTTGGGCGTTTGTTGACGGTGCATAACCTTGTTTTCGAAGACGAGGGACGTATTCGGGGCGCACTTCGGGCTGTGCGACAGGGAGCAGACCTGTCGGATGAACTCATCGTGAACCGCTGTGGTGAGATGGGATGCAAGACAGTGGCATCTTTTGACAAAGGAATGGCGAAGCGCCATCCGGGTTTTGTCATCGTACCCAAGTGACTGTTCCAACGCATTCGACAACCGCGTATGTCTGTTTAAATTCGCGCATCCATGAGCCAAGGTCCTCTTTCCGCCAAGCTGTTCGCCGCTGCCAAGCAATACATTCCCGGGGGCGTGAATTCGCCGGTGCGGGCGTTCCGTGGCGTGGGCGGCGATCCGTTCTTTGTGCGTCGTGCCAAGGGCGCGCTGATCTGGGATGTGGATGGCAAGGATCTGATCGATTACGTGGGCACCTGGGGCCCGGCGATTCTGGGCCATGCGCCGCAGGTGGTGATCGAGGCAATCCAGAGCGCGGCGAAGGACGGGGTCAGTTTTGGCATCCCGAACCCCTATGAGATCGAGATGGCGAAGCTCGTCTGCGAATGGGTGCCGAGCGTGGAAAAAGTGCGCATGTGCAACAGCGGCACTGAGGCGACGATGAGCTGCGTGCGGCTGGCGCGTGGTTTTACGGGGCGCGACCGGATTGTGAAGTTCGATGGCAACTACCACGGCCATGTGGATGCGCTGCTGGTGGCAGCGGGCAGCGGCGCGCTGACCAATGGCAAGCCGGATAGCGCGGGCATTCCGGCCAGCTATGCGGAGCTGACCACGGTGTTGCCTTACAATGATGTGGCGGCGCTGGAGGAGTTGTTTGAGAAGAAGGGCCACGAAATCGCGGCGATCATCGTGGAAAGCTATCCTGCGAATGCGGGCCTCATTCTTCCGCAGCCGGGCTACTTGCAGGCGCTGCGCGACATCACGAAGAAGCACGGCGCGCTGCTCATTTTTGATGAAGTCATGACCGGCTTCCGCCTCGCCAAGGGCGGCGTGCAGGAACTGGAAGGGCTGATGCCGGACCTGACGGCCATGGGCAAGGTGATCGGCGGTGGCCTGCCCGTAGGCGCTTTTGGTGGCCGGGCGGACATCATGGACATGCTCGCACCCGACGGCCCGGTGTATCAGGCAGGAACGCTCAGCGGCAATCCGCTGGCGATGGCGGCGGGCCTGGCCCAGCTCCGCGAAATGGAGAAGCAGAACGGCTACGCGCACCTCGAAAAGCTGGGCCAAATTATGGAAGACGCCGTGCTGGATGTGCTCAAAACGTCGGGCCGCAACTATCAGTGGTACCGAAAGGGCAGCATGTTCTGCCTGTTCTTTACCGAGACGCCGGTGCGCAATCTGACCGACGCGAAGACCAGCGACATCCCGGCCTTCCGCAAATTCTTCCACGCCTGCCTCGACAACGGCGTGTACTTCGCGCCTTCGCAGTACGAAACGGGCTTCATCTCCCTGGCTCACAGCCCGGATGATCTGGCGCGGACGGCGGAGGTGGTTTCGAACGCGTTGCGCGGGCTTTGAGGGTGATCATGCCCTTCACTCTGGCCATTCCTAGATTTCGCGCTGCCGGCCTTATCAAGCCGGACCTTTCCTTGTTTGTGATCAAATGTGTGGTGGGAGCCATTCTCACCCGGGTTGCGCTGATAGGAGGGATTGTGCTTCTCGCCCAGGGTTTGGCAACGTCACTGCCTGAAGACAGAGTCCATCTGCCCAAAGCGCCTTACATACCTGCGTCGATGTGGTTTTCATCCTTGGTCCTCGCACCTCTCTGGGAGACTGCGGTGTTTCAGATGGCCCCCATTGAGCTGTGTCGAAAGTTCAGAGTGAGCCGGATCACTTGCTACATGGCCGGGACAATTCCGTTTGCGCTGATTCACGCCATTGGTGGTGTTATATATGCACTCGCTGTTCTGCCGGTGGGAATCTGGCTTGCCCACTGTTATATGGAGGTTCGCGAGACCTCAACTTTGAGGGCCGGGCTGGCCACTGCCGCTCTTCACAGTGCGACCAACTGGTTGTTTCCATGGATCGCCTATTACGGCCAAATCATAACTTCGTGAGCCGGCGCCACGTGCGTTCGGGCTGATGTTTTTCGTCGGCGCAAAACAAACCCACTTCACGCTGGCCTGAGCCTAAAACTCCCCCGTCCGCAGCATCACCAGGGGGCAGGCTTGCAGGGTGTCCACGCCTGCGGCTTTGAGCTTTTCTTCCAGCGCCGGGTTTTCAGTGCCGGGAGAAAAGATCACGCGGCCAGGGTGGAGGGCGGAGATTTTGTCGCCTTCCAGGGTCGAGATGTCGCGGTTCACGTACATGGTCACCGTGTCCACCTTGCCGGTCACATCGGCGAGGCTTTGGTGAACGGGAATACCGTCGATTTCCTGAAGGCCGCGATTGACCAAAACCACTTCGTGCCCGGCCTTGACCATGGCTTTCATGGCCTTGTTGGAGAAGCGGTCCGGCTTGTTGCTGGCTCCGAGGATGACGACGCGTTGTTGACTCATGGCCTCCGTTACTTCTGCTTCGGCTGCTCGTCGATGTCCTTTTCGTCCAGGTGGAACAAATGCAG
The DNA here is from genome assembly GCA_028293175.1 of Verrucomicrobiaceae bacterium. Classification (GTDB taxonomy): domain Bacteria; phylum Verrucomicrobiota; class Verrucomicrobiia; order Verrucomicrobiales; family Verrucomicrobiaceae; genus CAINXC01. The sequence goes on from JAQGPI010000514.1 coordinate 11,597, forward strand.
GGCGCGGTGGGCGAAGGGAGCCAGAATAATGCCCATCAGCGCGATGAAGACGATGCCGCTGAAGAGGGCATAGAGGGAGGCAAAGATTTTGGGAGCATCCGTTTGCAACTCGGCCACCGGCCCCATGCCGCCCAGGATCATGGAGGCATTCAGCAGGGAATCGACCCAGCCCTGGTCGGCGAGGATGTGGTAGCCGAGCACGCCGATGGAGAGGGCGATGGTGATGATGACGAGCGCGATGCCAAAGCATTTGAGCAGGCGGCTTCTGAATTTGGCCGGACTGGCAAGCTTGTGGCGTTTGGACTCGAACATGAGTCAACAATCAGCGTGGACGTGGCCTGCGCAACGCCAGACTAATCCCTTGACTAATCCCGTTGCACTCGGCTCCCGCCGCGCCATTCTCCCCGTCCCCATGGCAGCCCATACTTACAAACAAGCTGGCGTCGATATTCACGAAGCCGCCTCCCTCGTTGACGACATTGGCGTGCTCGTGAAGCGCACCCAGCAGCGTCGCAAGCTTGCGAATCCCTTCGGCCTCTTCGCCGCCGCGTACGATCTCAGCGCTTACAAGCACCCCATCATCCTCACCGGCTGCGATGGCGTGGGCACGAAGATCGAGCTTCTTTTGAAGCACGACCAGCTCGAAGCCGCGGGCAAGGACCTCGTGGCCATGAACGTGAATGACGTGCTCACCACCGGCGCTGATCCGATCATGTTCCTCGATTACGTGGGCATTCCCAAGATTCAGAAGACTCAGATCACCCGCATCATCGCTGGCATGACGGAGTACCTGGAGGCCTGCAACTGCATCCTCGCGGGTGGCGAAACCGCCGAAATGCCCGGCATGGTGCCCGAAGGCATGGTGGAGCTGAGCGGCTTCGCCATCGGTGCCTGTGAGAAGGAAGACCTGCTCGA
>JAQGPI010000667.1 GCA_028293175.1 Verrucomicrobiaceae bacterium
TTCAAGAGCCGGAAAAGCTTCACATTTATTAATAAATTTTGTTGCGTGTTTACGATACGAAAATTATAACAGATATTGTAATTTGTGTTAATGTAGCGAAAATGTAGCGGTCCTGCCCTTCCCATGAATTGGTTCCAACCTTTACCTCCCAGGAGCTTTACCCCTTCTGTGATCTGTCGCCTGCGGGAGTTTTTCCCAAGGGGACCTCGTGGGCTGGGAGTGGCGCTCGTTTTGGGCCTCACGTTGCTCGCCCAGGAGCAGGGCATTGCCGCTGCCATTGGCAATCAGTTGTGGGTAGATACCAATGGAAACGGTATCAAAGACTCCACCGAGCCGGGCATCCCTGGGGTCACGGTTCAGTTGTGGACGGCGGGGGCTAATGGGATTGAACAAAATGGCGGTGGCGACGACGTTCAGGTAGGATCGAGTACGATTACCGACATTAACGGCAAGTATAGCTTCTCCGGACTCGCCAATGGCACCTATTATGTGCGCATCCCCACGCCTCCTGCCAGCTACCCAGGGGTGACGGTCTTTCCGGTGAATGTGGATAACGGCGTCGACAATGACAACAACGGCCAGCAAACCGGCAGTGGAGCCGCCGTTCGTAGCCCCTTGATTGCCCTCACCACTGGCACCGAGCCCGGCGTGGCGGTGGATGGCGATGATACCAATGGGGACATGACAGTGGATTTTGGCTTTGCCAATCCTGATTCCGCCTACGCTTCCAACCTCATCGACAACGCTTCCTTTGAACTGACCGGAGCGGCCAACACCAACGGCAGCGCGCAGGCCCTGCTTGGATACAATGGCACGGGCACCACCTTCGGCAGTAACCTCAACGCCTTGCGCTGGGTGGGCGGAGTCAACGGCATCAGCCCGTTCAATACTCCGGTGCAGCGCATGCAGGTGCTGGCGGCGGGCAATTCCGCCACCCGCGTCTCCTGGGTGGAAAGCGCAAAGGCCCGCAACGGCAAGCGGTACATGTTGCTGGAAAGCACCAATTCCTGCCTTGATCTGCGAGCTTTCGGCGGCGGTACCTGGAGCAGCGTTCTCCAGCCAGGCAGGACTTACGAAATGGCGGTGTATGCGGACAATGCCAGCGCGGCGAGCGCTTCCTTCCAGGTAAACTTTGAAGCCGGTGCGAACATCTTCAACATCGGTGGAACCAACTACCAATACTTTTTGGCAGGGCAGTCGCGCTGGACGGGTTCGCCTACGCCGAATTTCGCTGCTGCGGACTACAACGGCTGGACAGAAGCCTCGGCGAATGCCACCAAGCCCAACTGGCGGAAGTTCACCTTCCGCTTTGGCATTTCTGCGACGGCCACCGCGGCGCAGATCGATGCGGCCAGCATCCTTATCGCCGGTGCCGCCAGCACGGGCCCCATCGTGGTGGATGACATGTATGTCTCTGAAATCAAGCTCGGCTTGGGCGACCTTGTGTGGGCGGACGCCAACAACAACGGCGTCAAGGACCCGAGCGAAAGCGGCATCCCCGGCGTGACGGTGCAGTTGTTCACCTCTACGGACGGCATCGCCGGCAATGAAGATGACGCCCTGTACACCGGCGGTACGAACACCACGACGACGGATGCCAGCGGCGCTTACAGGTTCACCATCCTACCCACTGGGAACTATGTCGTGAAGGTAACTCCGCCCACCAGCTACCCGATGACTTCGGGAACGCCGGTAACGTCGGATAACAACATCAACAATGATAACAACGGCTCGCAGCCCGGGGGCATTTCCACCGTGATCATGAGCCCGGTCATTGCATTGAACGCAGGCACTGAGCCAGTCAATGATGGAGACACGAATGCGGACACCGACTTCTCAGTCGATTTTGGCCTTTTTCCCGGCATGGTAGTGGGCAACACCGTTTTCAACGACGCCAATAACAATGGGATTCAGGACGGTGGGGAAAGCGGCATCTCCGGCGTGTCAGTCGCCTTGCTGGATGCGGCTACCAGTTCGGTAGTCAGCACCACCACCACCAATGGCAGCGGCCTCTGGGGTTTTACGGTTTTCTCACAGGGCAGCTACAAGGTGCGAGTCACACCCAATGTCTCCTTTGGCCTCGCCAGTTCGACTGTTGGCACCGACAACAGCACGGACAACAACAATGATGGTTCTCAGCCCGGCGGTTACGGAACCGCCAGCACCAGCTTTGCTTTCACCCTCACCCCTGGCGGCGAACCTGGCAGCACGGGCAATACCAACACGGAAAACACCATCGACTTCGGCTTCCGTGGCTGTCCCACGATCACGGTTACACCTGCAACTCTAGCGCCGGGTACCGCTGGTACTGCTTATTCTCAAACGCTTTCCGTCAGCGGTGGCAGCGGGGGTTATGTGTGGTCCGTCGCGAACGGCGCGCTGCCAGCAGGCCTCGCGCTCAATCCTTCCACCGGTGCAATCACCGGAACGCCCACGGCTTCCAATGGAGCGGGCACATCCATCACGTTCAAAGCTACCGACAGCCTGCTCTGCTCCGGTTCCACCACCTACACCTTCAAGATCTGCCCGGTCATCACGCTTTCGCCTGCGACCCTTCCTTCGGGAACTGTCGGCACGGGTTACTCGCAGACACTCAGCGCCGGCGGTGGTGCCACGCCCTATACCTGGACGGTCACCAACGGCACCTTGCCTGCGGGCCTGACCCTTAGCAACGGCGGTGTGTTGAGCGGCACCCCCACCGTTTCCAATGGAGCCGGCGTGTCTGTCACGCTTACCGCGACGGATACCAATGGCTGCCCTGGCATCCAGACTTACACCCTTAAAATCTGTCCCATCATCACGGTGACTCCGGCCACGCTGCCCGCTTCCATCGTGAACACCGCGTATTCCCAGACGCTCACTGCCACAGGCGGTGCCTCGCCTTATACCTGGAGCATCGCGAACGGAACTCTGCCTGCGGGACTGAACTTTACTTCTGCGGGTCTCCTTAGCGGTACCCCGACCACCACCACTTCACAGACCTTCACGGTGCAGACCCTTGATGCCAACGGCTGTCCCGGCACCAAAATCTACACTCTCACCCCTGCCTGCCCCACCATCGCGGTGACTCCCTCCACGTTGCCTGCGGCAACCGTTGGCACTGGTTACAGCCAATCACTCACCGCTTCGAACGGCAGTCCGCCCTATGGCTGGACGGTGCAGAGCGGCGCGCTGCCCGCCGGCGTTACTTTGTCTTCGGCTGGTCTGTTGAGCGGCACGCCCACCACTTCAAACGGAACCGGTGCAGCGGTGACCCTGCGTGCGACGGATTCCCTCTCCTGCTTTGGCAGCTTGGCTTACACCTTCAAGGTCTGCCCAGTGCTAACTATCGCTCCTGCCACGCTTCCCGGTGCTGCGGTTGGTGCCAGCTATTCGCAGACGATCACGGCCAGCAATGGCGCCCCTCCTTACACTTACAGCGTCAGCAGCGGCACCCTGCCTTCAGGCCTGACTCTGACTACAGGCGGTGTGCTGAGCGGTACGCCGACCTCCACCACTTCACAGGCTTTCGACATCCGGGCCGTGGATGCAAATGGCTGCCCCGGCATCATCAGTTACACCCTGGCGCCCACTTGCCCTGCCATCAGCGTTGCTCCCGCGAGCCTTCCTGGCGGCACGGTGAGCAGTGCCTACAGTCAAACGATCACGGCTTCCGGCGGTACCGCTCCCTATGGTTGGACACTGACCGGCGGTTCGCTGCCTTCAGGACTCAATCTTAGCGCCACCGGTGTATTGAGCGGCACGCCGACGACCTCTGCCGCCACTGGCATCTCCCTCACGGTGAAGGCTACGGACAACTATGGCTGCCAAGCAACATCCACTTATGTCCTGAAAATTTGCCCGGTCATCAATATCACGCCTTCCACCCTCGCCACCGCCTCAGTGGGATCAGCTTATTCTCAAACCCTTACCGCAAGCGGAGGTACCGGACCTTATGCGTGGACCGTGACCAGCGGCACCCTGCCGACCGGATTGACCCTGAGCGCCAGCGGTGTCATCAGCGGCAATCCCACCACGGCTGTGAGTTCCAACTTCACCGTGCAGGCGATGGATGTGAATGGCTGCCCCGGCACCATGTCCTACGTGTTGGCTCCGTCCTGCCCTCCGATTGTTATTTCTCCTGCTACCCTTTCGGTTGGAACAGTGAGTGCGGCTTACTCGCAGACACTTTCGGCCAGCGCAGGTACGTCTCCATACACATGGACGGTCACCGCTGGCACGTTGCCAGCAGGACTTACCTTGAGCAGTGGTGGCGTGATCAGCGGCACGCCCACAACAGCCAACGGAACGGGCGTGAACGTGACTTTCCAAGCCAAAGACGCTAACAACTGCTTTGGGACGAAGGCATACACTATCAAGATCTGCCCGGTGCTAGGCTTTACCCCGGCCACGCTGGTCAATGGCACTGTCGGTACTCCTTATTCGCAGACCATCGTGGCCAACAACGGTACCGCACCCTATTCGTACAGTGTAATCAGTGGCACGCTGCCCGCAGGTCTTTCGCTGAACACGGCGGGAATTGTCAGCGGTACTCCTACTTCCTCCACCTCGCAAACCTTCACTATGCAGGCTGCGGATGCGAACGGCTGCACAGGCACCATCAATTACAATGTCACGCCAGCTTGCCCCACGGTTTCCATCACTCCGGCGAGCGTTGTTTCCGGAACGGTCGGCACGGCCTACAGCCAGGCACTCAGCGCCAGTGGCGGTATTTCGCCTTACACATGGACGGTCCAATCCGGTACGCTTCCATCTGGCATCGCCTTGAGCAGCGCGGGTGTGCTTAGTGGCACGCCGACGGTCTCCACGGGTGCGGGAGCGGCGCTCACGCTCAAAGCCACGGATGCCAATGGTTGTTCGGCCACGAACGCTTACTCGCTGAAGATATGTCCGATTATCAACATCGCTCCGGCCTCTCTGCCCACCGGCATTGTGGGATCGGCTTATTCTCAGACGCTCACTGGTAGCAATGGTGCCGTGCCTTACGCATTCACTTTGACGGGTGGTACTCTTCCCGCTGGCACGAGCTTGAGCAATGCGGGTGTACTCAGCGGCACGCCAAGCACGGCCAACGGGACCGGAGTGAGCATCACGGTTCAAGCAGTGGACGCCAATAGCTGCCCGGGCATCATCGTCTATAATTTCAAGGTGTGCCCGGTCATTACCTTATCGCCCACCACCCTTGCCGCGGCATCGGTGGGATCGGCCTACTCCCAGACGGTGGCAGCAAGCGGCGGCGTGGCTCCTTACTCATACACGGTGAGCAGCGGCACGCTCCCTGCCGGTATTGCCCTCGGTAGCAGCAACGGCCTGCTGAGCGGCACACCGACATCTTCCACTTCTCAGACGTTTACGCTTCAAGCCACCGATGCCAATGGATGCGTGGGTACCCGCAGCTACACCATTGCCCCTGCCTGCCCGGCCTTCACGCTGACGCCTGCTTCTATGCCGACGGGAACCGTGGCGGTGGCCTACTCGCAAACGCTTTCGGCAAGTGGCGGCACAGGCCCTTACACATGGTCCATCCAAAGCGGCACAATGCCCTCCGGCCTGGCCTTGAACACCAGCACAGGAGCGGTGACCGGTACGCCATCCGCCTCCAATGGCTCAGGTGCGGCATTGGTCTTCAAAGCCACCGATGTCTACGGCTGCTCTGCCGCTATCAACCACATTTTGAAGATATGCCCAGTGCTTGGTTTCGTTCCTTCCACGCTTCCCGCGGCAATTGTAGGCACGGCTTACTCACAGACGGTTTCGGCCACCAACGGGGCCTCTCCCTACTCCTATACAGTGAACAGCGGCACGCTGCCTGCGGGCCTGAGTCTTAGCACCGGCGGCGTCCTCAGCGGCACGCCCACGGCAGCGGTTGCACAGACATTTACGGTCCAGGCTTTGGACGCTAATGGCTGTCCTGGCACGATCAATTACACGCTCGCTCCGACTTGTCCGACGGTAAATGTCACCACTTCCACGCTGCCGCTCGGCACCGTGGGCACTGTCTACTCGCAGCCGGTGGCGGCCGGTGGGGGAACTTCCCCTTACAGCTGGACGGTTGCCAGCGGCACGCTGCCCGCAGGCCTTTCATTGACTGCCGGTGGAGTGATCAGCGGCACACCCACAGCTGCCAATGGCACTGGCGTTTCGTTCTCGCTGCGGGCAACGGACAACTACGGCTGCTCCGGTATCCGCACGCTCAGCCTGCAAATCTGCCCGGTGCTGGTGATCTCCCCGGCCTCGCCGTTGGCACCAGCAACAGTGGGCGTGCCTTACTCGCAAACACTGACAGCAAGCGCTGGAACCGGTCCTTACACCTGGATCATCACGAGCGGATCGCTGCCATCGGGTCTCACCATGACAAGCGGTGGCATCATCAGCGGTTCCACCACGGCCACGGTCAGTGCCAATTTCACCGTCCAAGCGACCGACGCCAATGGTTGCATGGGCACCAAGGCTTATGTGCTCCCATCTTCCTGCCCGCCTATCGATATCACGCCGAACACGATTCCGACAGGCACGGTTGGCACTGCTTACTCGCAGACGCTGGTGGCCACAGGCGGCGCTGTTCCCTACACCTGGGTCATCACCAGTGGCACACTGCCAACTGGTCTCACGCTCAGCAGTGCCGGTGTGATCAGCGGTACCCCAACCACGCCTAACGGCACGGGAGTGAATATTTCAGTGCGTGCTACGGATGCCAATAGCTGCCCTGGGGTGGCCTCGTACACGATCAAGATTTGCCCGGTACTTTCCATGAACCCCGCGACTTTGGTGGTCCCGACAGTCGGCAGCGCTTATTCGCAAACCATTAGCGCCAGCAATGGCGCGGGGCCCTACAGCTATTCAGTAAGCGCTGGCACCCTGCCCGCCGGATGGACGCTGAACAACACGACAGGCGTGCTGAGCGGTATCCCCACATCGACGGCAAGCCAGACCATCACCGTCACAGCGACAGACGTGAATGGCTGCCCTGGTTCGATCAATTACACCCTTACTCCGTCGTGCCCGATGGTAAACATCGCACCTGGAAGCATTGCATCAGCTTCAGTCGGAGCGACTTATTCTCAGCCGCTAGCTGTTTCCGGCGGTACCGCGCCTTACACATGGAGCGTCCAGACCGCCAACATGCCCGTGGGCCTGTCGCTCAACAGCCTTTCAGGCACGATTAGTGGCACTCCCAGCCTTTCCAACGGTGCAGGTATCTCGATGACGATCAAAGCCACCGATGTCTATGGATGCTCGGGCACCGCGACTTATGTGTTGAAGATCTGTCCGATCATCAATATCACACCTGGCGCTCTACTGGATGGAACGATCGGTGTCGCGTACTCACAGACGGTTTCGGCAACGAGCGGCGCGGCACCCTACACATATTCCATCTCGAGCGGGACGTTGCCGAATGGCCTTTCGCTGACCTCAGCGGGCGCATTGAGCGGCACCCCGACTGCCTCCAACGGAGCAGGGGTGACCATCACGGTTATGGCAACGGATGCCAACAGTTGCCCTGGCATTCACATCTACAATCTCAAGGTCTGCCCCGTCGTTGCCGTTTCACCAGCATCCCTTGCTAATGGCACCGTAGGTTCGGCTTACTCGCAGGCGATTACCGCAAGCGGCGGTGCCACTCCTTATTCCTTTTCGGTGACAAATGGTAGCCTGCCTGCTGGATTGAGCCTGAGCAGTGGTGGCGCACTTAGCGGCACTCCTACTTCTGTAACTTCGCAAACCTTTACCATCACGGCTATTGACGCCAACGGATGCCCCGGTGTGCGTAATTACACCATTGCGCCGGTGTGTCCTGCGGTGGTGGCCTCGCCTTCGGTTCTTTCCTCTGGCACCGTAGGTGCATCTTATTCGCAGTCTTTGAGTGCTTCGGGCGGCGTCTCGCCTTACACATGGACGGTGCAGTCTGGCAGTCTGCCTGCTGGCCTTTCGCTCGCAAGCACTGGACTTATCAATGGCGTTCCGACTGCCTCTAATGGCACCGGCGTCTCTGTCACCTTCAAGGCGGTGGATGCTAATGGCTGCGCAGGCACCGTAGTTTCTTCCATCAAGGTTTGTCCTGTTTTAGTATTCTCGCCTGCGTCCCTGCCCCCGGCCACCGTCGGCACCCCCTATTCGCAGACGATCACCATCAGCACCGGTGCTGGCCCTTATTCGTACTCGCTTGGCGGCGGTGCGCTGCCCACCGGCATCAGCCTGAGCAGTACCGGTGTACTGACCGGTACGCCGACCACGGCCGTCAGCACCAGCTTCACTGTTCTGGCAGTGGATGCTAACGGCTGTCCTGGCACTGTGAACTATGTGCTGGCACCCTCCTGTCCGCCGCTCACCATTACTCCTACCAGTGTCGCCTCGGGGACGGTCGGCACTGCTTATTCTCAGGCCTTTGCGGCAAGTGGGGGAACGAGCCCTTACACTTGGACGGTTAGCAGCGGTACGATGCCTCCAGGTCTGGCATTGTCTTCTGCTGGTGTTCTGAGTGGCACGCCCACTACCGCGAACGGTGGCGGCGTGAACGTCACCGTTCAGGCCATGGATGCTAACAACTGCGTGGGCATTAGCACCGTACTGGTGAAGATCTGCCCCGTGCTCAGTTTTGCCCCCGCCACACTTCCGGGGGGTACCATTGGCACGGCTTATTCTCAAACCATCACGGCATCGAATGGCGTCGCTCCATATTTATACTCCGTTATCAGCGGTACATTGCCCGCCGGGCTAAGCTTGAGCAGTAGCGGTGTGCTGGCAGGCACTCCCTCGTCCACCACTTCCAAAGCCTTCACCGTACAAGCGATCGATTCGAATGGATGCCCAGGCACCATCGCATACACAATGATGCCAGTATGTCCTTCGATTGTCGTGTTTCCTACCGTCGTACCTACAGGAACGGTGGGTGTGACATACTCTCAAAACTTGCTGGCGGGTGGCGGCACTGGCCCATTCAACTGGGTGCTGACGAGTGGCGCGCTGCCTCCTGGTTTGTCATTGTCTGGTAGTGGTAGCATCACTGGGACGCCCACTGCGGTCAACAGCGTCGGCACTGTGGCTACGATTACCGTCACCGACGGATATGGTTGCACCGGTTCTGTTACTTACACGGTCAAGGTATGCCCGGTGTTGGCCTTCACCCCATCCGCGCTGCCAGTTGCCACCGTCGGCACCTCGTATTCTCAGGCCATCACGGCCGGTAACGGCACCGCGCCTTATGTTTACAGCTTGGTCAGCGGTGTTCCTCCAGGAGGGCTTACCCTTAGCTCTTCCGGCATCCTGAGTGGCACTCCGAACGCTGCTACCACCCAGAGCTTCACAGTGCGCGCAATGGATGCCACTGGCTGCTCCGGTACCTTCAACTATGTTTTGTCGTCGGGCTGCCCTAGCATTGGTTCCAATCTGGGGAGCCTTCCTCCAGGGACAGTCGGGGTGGCCTACAACCAGACCTTCACGGCTACGGGCGGAGCGGCGCCTTACGTCTGGTCTCTGCAAAGCGGCACGCTTCCAGCGGGCCTCACTTTAAGCACCGCCGGCGTTCTCAGTGGTACTCCTACCACCGCGAATGGTTCAGGTGTCGCAGTCAACTTCAAGGCCACGGACAACTTTGGCTGCGTGGGCGTTCTTCCATACACTGTACGAGTTTGTCCGGTGCTAAGCATCACCCCTGCTACCCTGCCTGCGCCGACGGTGGGCACGCCTTATACTCAAGCTATCACGGCGGGCAACGGCTCGGCGCCTTATACTTATGTGGTCTCCACCGGCACTCTTCCGGCCGGTCTTTCGCTAAGCAGCGCGGGCTTGATCAGCGGCACGCCGACAGCGGCTGGCAGTTCGAACCTCACGGTGCTGGTACAAGATGCCAACGGCTGCCCAGGCACTATCAATTACGTGCTGGCACCCTCCTGCCCGCCAGTCACCATCACTCCCTCCGCCCTGGCTTTAGGCACCGTAGGAAGCCTTTATTTCCAGACGCTCAGCGCTACTGGGGCCACCGCCCCTTACACTTGGTCCCTGGTAGGCGGTACGATGCCCGCCGGTCTTTCCCTCAGCACAAACGGTTTAATTAGCGGCACTCCCACGGCTGCCAACGGCACGGGGGTAAGCATCACCGTTCAAGCGATGGATGCCAATGATTGCACGGGTACAAAGACCTACACATTGAAGGTTTGCCCCGTGATCAACATGCTGCCTGCCGCGCTGCTGCCCGGCACGGTGGGGTCCTCCTATTCGCAGACCGTCACCGCCAGCAACGGAGCGGCACCTTACACTTATTCCTTGATCAGCGGAGCAATGCCCGGGGGGCTAACACTCAACAACACTACCGGCGTGCTTTCCGGCACCCCAACCGCTGCGAACGGTGCCGGCACCAGCCTGACGGTTCAGGCGACGGACGTCAATGGGTGCTCAGGGAACCTTGTCTATAATTTGAAAATCTGTCCGGTGCTAGCCTTTGCTCCCGCTACTCTGCTCAGCGGCACGGTCGGTACCCCTTACTCTCAAGTCATCACGGCCAGTAATGGTGCGGCGCCTTATGATTATTCGGTCATCAACGGTACGCTGCCTGCGGGCCTGAGCTTTAGCTCGTCCGGCGTCATCAGCGGTACGCCGACTGTGGCAAACGCGGCTGGCACCAATATTACCATTCGGGCGGTAGACGCGAACAACTGCCCCGGCACGGTCACCTATTCCCTCAAGATTTGTCCGGTGCTGTCGGTGCTGCCATTGACGCTGGCTCCTGGTACCGTGGGAGTGGCCTACAACCAGACTGTGAGCTCTGATGGCGGTCTGGGCCCTTATTCCTTTGCTGTCATTTCCGGCACGCTGCCAGCAGGCATTTCGATGAGCGCCGCAGGCATCATCAGCGGCACGCCTACCACCGCCAACGGAGCGGGCGTTTCGATTACGATCCGCGCCACTGACAGTACGGGTTGCCCGGGGACTGCCACTTATACCT
>JAQGPI010000187.1 GCA_028293175.1 Verrucomicrobiaceae bacterium
TAAGCGTACGGGATTCGCCGCCTTTGATACCGAGGATGCCGGCGTAGAAGCCTGGCAGGAAGTCGTCTTCTTCCGCGATAAGGAACCAGTTGCCCTCGATTTTACGGAAGTGGACCGGCAGATCGGGGTGGGATTCATCGAGAGGGATGCCATCCAGTTTGGTGATGTAATTGAGGACCACGGCATCGCCTACGGCTGCGGGGCGCTCCACGTCGTTAAAGGACTGCTGACGCTCGCGCAGGTGGTAGATCTCATGCTCCACATCGTGATCGCTAACTTCCACCCGCTCCAACTTCACCGGGATGCCAGTGTACTCGGGCAGTTCAAACTTGGGAGAGGTGAGGACCTCGGCGGAGAAGCTGAAGGTGCCGTCTTTGTCGAGCTTGGTGTCCTTCACCGAGAGCACCTGCAGCACTTGGAGATTTTCCTTCTGGATGGCTTCGCGGCAGCCCTTGTTGATGAGCTGGTTCTGCAGTTCCCCGTCGATCGCTTCCTTGTAGCGCTGGGCGACCACGGAGGCCGGCACCTTGCCCGGACGGTAGCCTGGCACGCGAGCTTGGCTGGCGTACTGCTGGGTGATGGTGGCGCGTTCTTTTTTGACCGTCTCGGCGGTGATCTCCACATGGAGGGCGGCGCGGCAGTTGGGCTGATGTTCGACGTTGATGTTCATGAATCTCGCTCTAGTGAAGGGTGGCCTTCCCATCCCGTGAAAGGCGCATCGCAGCCAGCGGCGGGGAAAGGGGGGACGGATGCTAGGACAGGTTCACGCCTTTGACAATCGCAGATCGCACACCCCGTAATCGATGAAGATTTTCCAGAGATTTGAAGTTTGGCTCCTCATTGTCCTCTCCGCCGTGGCGATGATGGGGGTTTTCAAGCCGTTTTCAAAACCGGAGGCCGAGGGGCAGCTTTCCAACGCCACGCCCGCAAACGAATCCACCAAGGCCGCGCCGTTGGTCCATCGCCTGACTCTGGTGCGCGATTTCGGCAATGCCCGGCTGGATGTGGACGTGCGCCTGACCAACAAGCACGCGAAGAAACTTCAACTCGTCGCCCCCACCGTGAAGCTGATGGCGGGCAAGGACCGTCAGATACCTGATTTCTTCCTGCCGGTGGAACCGCCGCCCGAAATACCCGCCAAAACAACGGCGGATGTGCACCTGCGCTTCTGGCTGGAGAAGGGCGATCTAGCCGGAAAGCTCACGCTTCAATTCGATGGCGAATCGGTCGATTTGAAGTCCGACAAGCCGTTTGATTTAGGTCAGGTAAAAAACGCCGAGCCAAAGGTCCTTGGCGCTGGAGATTGGTAGGCCGTTGTGACCTAAACGGCTCGTCAATTCGAACGACGGACCCCTGTGGTTCGTTGCTGAAATTCATCTCAGCATTGGATGCTTGAAGACCGCAGGACGGCCGTGTTGCAGCTCAGTATTCCGTCCGGAGCTGCCGGTACCGTTGCCAAAGTATGCAATAGGGGTACTTCCCCGCAACTTCCTCGTTCCGGCCACGTTACAATGGGCCGCACCCACCATGCCTGCCGCCACTCTTTCCGCCCCTCAGACCCTGATCGACGTCCTCACTCATGCCGCCACCAGCGCTGGCTGCATGAACGCGCTGCGCTGCCGCGAAACCTTGCAAGAAGCGGCGGACAAGCGCCAGGGCATGATCGATACGCTGCTGGATGCGAAGCTAGTGGAGGAGGAGGCGTTCTTTGAGCAGCTCGGCAATATGATTGGCGTGCCGTTCCTGCCGGATGGCGCGATTGATCCGGTGGAGGGCGGTCTGCACAACAAGTTCCCGGCGAAGCTGGCTCTGCGCCACCGCCTTTACCCCATCGCGGTGAGCGGCATGGACGTGACGGTGCTCACTTACGATCCCTTCAATTTGGATGCGCGGCAGGCGGTGGGACAGGAATTGCGCAAGCGCGTCCATTGGCAGATTGCCAGCCGCCACCGCGTGCTGGAGGCGCTGCATCAGGGCTACGGCGTGGGCGCGGAGAACTTCGAGGAGCTGCTGGAGGGCCGCGAGGATCTCTCAGGCGATGAGATGTCGCAGGAGGTGAACGTGCTGGACGAGGCGGACGAGGAGGCGACGGTGATGAACTTCGTGAACCAGATCTTCCGCGAAGCCCTGCGCGAACGCGCGACGGACATTCACGTGGAGCCGCTGGAGCGCGATCTGCGCATCCGTTACCGCATCGACGGTCGCCTCCTGGAAGTGCCGGTACCGCCTAACATGCGGCTGCTGCAAAACTCACTCATCTCGCGCCTGAAGATTATGGCGCATCTGGACATCGCGGAGCGCCGCCTGCCGCAGGATGGCCGTATCAACCTGGAGCTGGACGGTGATCCCATCGACGTTCGTGTGGCGACGATTCCTTCCGTGAACGGCGAGTCCGTGGCGTTGCGCTTGCTCACCCGCAAGACCTTCGACATGGCGAAGATCGGCCTGGATGCGGCCACGGAGGCGACCATCCGCAAGCTGATCGCACTGCCAAACGGCATCATCCTGGTGACCGGCCCCACGGGCTCCGGCAAGTCCACCACGCTGTACACTTTGCTGCGTGAACTGAACACCAAGGACCGCCGCATCGTGACCATCGAGGACCCTGTGGAAAACAAGCTGGACGGTGTGGTGCAGATCGCTGTTAAATCCGAAATCGGCCTCACCTTTGCCGCCGGTCTGCGCTCCATTCTGCGCGGTGATCCGAACGTGATCATGGTGGGGGAAATGCGCGACCAGGAGACCGTGGAAATCGCCATCCGTGGCGCTTTGACCGGCCACTTGGTGCTCTCCACGCTGCATACGAATGATGCGGTGAGCGGCATCTCGCGCTTGCTCGACATGGGCATTGAGCCCTTCCTCGTGAGCAGCTCCGTGCGGGCCTTCCAGGCCCAGCGTCTGGTGCGCACCCTGTGCCCGAGTTGCAAGCAGCCTGCGCATTATGAGGACAGCTTCCTCAACAGCGTCGGCTTCCCGCTCGAGCTCAAGGGCGGCCTTTGCACGGCGGTGGGCTGCCGCAACTGCCGCAACACCGGCTTCATGGGACGGCTCGCGATCATGGAAATCTGCGTGATGACCCCGGCGCTGGCGGAGAAGATCAACAGCAACGGCAACGTCGCCGAAATGAAGACCCAGGCGGCGAAGGACGGCATGATCCCCATGCGCCAGTACGGCATGCACAAGGCCGCCAACGGCATTACCACGCTGGAAGAAGTGCTGACGGTGACGGCGGCGGGGGAGTGATTGAAGAACCACCAATAAGCGGGTACTATCCGGACATGACTGCCATTGAAATCCCCCTTGAGACGATGCCTCTCAGTGAGCGGCTTGCACTGTTGAACCGTATTCGGAAGACCTTGCCGCCGAACACTCCTGAGGATGAGGCCCATGTGGAGATGCCGGACTGGCATGCTGGGGTGTTGGAAGAGCGGTTGAAGGAAGCCGACTCTCCTGACGCGGTGTGGCTTACCCTTGATGAGGCGAAGGAGCGCCTTGACCGACGTTTTAAATGAAGGGGTTTTGCCTCTTAGAGAGCGCCTTTCGTGATTTGGAGGACGGTGTTGAATTTTATGAACAGCAAGAAAGCGGGGTCGGAATCTTGTTTTATGACACGTTGCTGGGCGAAATCCGTCTCCTCGGGAATTTTGTCGGGATACACCGCAAACGTCGCGGCTTTCACTGCTATGTATCGAAAACCTTTCCGTTCGGAGTGTACTATCGGGTGATCAATGAAATCGCCGAAGTGACTGCCGTTTTGGATATGAGACGCAGCCCACGCGCCATCGCCCGTGTCTTGAAAAATCGTTAATTTGCCAATGCCCTCCTTCACCTACACCGCCCTCAATCCCACCGGCCAGCAGGTCTCCGGCAAGCTGCAAGTCGGCACGCGTGCCGAGGCTTTCCGCAAGCTAGAAGCCCAGTCGCTCACGCCTATGAAGGTGCTGGAGGAGGCGGGTGCAGCAAGTACTTCCAAGGGCAAGGCGACCGCTCAAGCAGCGGCGATCAATGAGCAGGTGAAGCTCAAACGCGGCCAGCTCATCACCTTCACCGAAGAGCTTGCCGACCTGCTCGATGGCGGCCTGCAAATCGATCAGGCGCTGCGGGTGATGGAGGACCGCCAGGACTCCCCCGCCGTGAAGAAAATCTCGGGCATCCTGCGCAATGAAATCCGCGAGGGCTCGACCATTTCCAAGGCGCTGAAGCGGGCATCGCCAAGCTTCGACGACATGTACATCAACATGACGGCGGCAGGCGAAGCGAGCGGTTCGCTGCCGGAAATTCTGCGTCGTCAGGCTGCGAACTTGAGCATTCTGCACGAGCTGCAAAGCAAGGTGACGCAGGCGATGATTTATCCCTCGATGCTCACTGTGGCTTGCATCGGCATGATCATCGTCTTCACCACGGTGGTGGTGCCGCAGATCACCTCGTTGCTCGGTTCCACGGGCTCGAAGCTGCCGCTGGCCACGGAGATTTTGATTAAGGTGTCGTCCTTCCTGGCACAATGGTGGCTGGTCATGCTGTCGGTGGGGGTGGTTGCTTTCCTGTCCTTCCGGGCCTATATTAACACCCCGGTGGGCCGGATGTGGTGGGCCTCGGCAAAGATGAAAATTCCGTTGCTCGGACCGGTGGTGGCCACGCGCTTGCACGCTCAATTCGCTCACTCACTGGGCAACTTGGTGGTGAACGGCGTGCCGCTGCTCAACGCCCTGAAGCTGGCGAGCAAGGCGATGACCAATGTGTTCATGCAGAACCAGCTCAGCAAGGCCCTCGCACTGGTCGGCGAAGGTGCTTCCCTTTCCAACGCGCTGCGCAAAGTAGGCGAGTTCCCCACCCTGCTCGTGGACATGGTAGCAGTGGGCGAGCAGACCGGGATGCTAGGGCGCTCACTG
The DNA here is from genome assembly GCA_028293175.1 of Verrucomicrobiaceae bacterium. GTDB lineage: Bacteria > Verrucomicrobiota > Verrucomicrobiia > Verrucomicrobiales > Verrucomicrobiaceae > CAINXC01. Next base: position 4,890 of record JAQGPI010000187.1, read on the forward strand.
GAAAAGACCGCTGCGCGCTATGACAAGGAATTGGACATCAAGATCAACCGCCTGACGACGTTCATCTCCCCTGCCATCATGGTCTTCATGGCGATCATCGTGGGCACCGTGGCCTACTCCATTGTGACGGCGGTGTTCTCCACTTCGCAGGGTATTCACTCCCACGTATAACTTTTTAAAACCAGGATATCTCCTTTCAACCGACATGAAAACACACCGCATCTCCACCCGCCGCCATCCCGCCGGTTTCTCCCTGATCGAAATCGTCATCGCCATGACCATTGTCGCCATTCTCGGCGCGACGGTGATCAAGCTCATGTCGGGCAACATTGACGTGGCCAAGGAACAGGCCGTGCAGGCGGACATCGACGGCATGAGCACCCAGCTCATGGTGTATGAAAGCCGCGCAGGCCGTGCGCCAACTACCGAACAGGGCCTGAAGGCGCTATGGGAAAAGCCCACCAGCGAGCCGGTACCGGAACGCTGGGTCGCGCTTCTCGAAGAAGAGAAGAAGGATCCCTGGGGCCAGCCTTACAAGTACGCCTACCCGGCTACGAAGTCCAAGAAGGCCTTCGACATCTGGTCGGTCGGCAAGGATGGCCAGGACGGCACGGCGGATGACATCGGCAACTTCAAGAACACTTCGACCAAGTAGCAGCAGATCCGAGTCGATCCGACTCAATCCAAGTCTCTTTTTGCAGCAAGCACTTCCACTTCTAAGGACAACGCTGGCAACCCCTAAGGCTGCCGGTTTCTCCCTGATTGAGATCGTCATTGCCATGACGATCCTGGCGGTGCTTGCCGCAGCGGCGGTGCCTTCGTTGCGCGGCGTGCAGCGGGAACGTCTGGCCCGTGAGCCGATCAAGGAACTGGTGCGCATCGCCAAGGATGCACGGCTGCATGCCATGAAGGAGCAGCGCCCGTATCAGGTGGTGATGACGAGCACCGGCTTTACCGCCACGCGCTACTTTGATCCCTATCTGAGCTTTGCCGACCTCTCGGAATTCCTCACCACGACGGATGCGATGGGCGACGACGAACCGCCGCCTCCGGACGCTGATCCCACCTCCGCTGGAGCCAGTGTGCAGGCGGACAACATCACGGGCCCAGTAGCCTTCGACAGCCCGGGCAATCTGCCGCCGACGGCCAAAGCGCCGCCGAGGAAAGAGTGGACGGAAAAGTACGACCTGCCCTCGGGCACAACTTACAGCGTCAAGTTCTGGCACGAGACCGATCCCACCGACATTCAGGGCGAAGTGGTAAAGCTGTGGGTGTTTCAGCCCAGCGGCATCTGTGAACCGCTGAAGGTGCATTTGACCCGCGATCAA
>JAQGPI010000611.1 GCA_028293175.1 Verrucomicrobiaceae bacterium
CCAGCCGTGGCAGGGCACAGGCTTCATTGCGGAGATTCAAAGCCTGTTCTACCCGGATTTCGATTCCATAGTACCGGACGCCGTCAGCAAGGTAAACTGGCACGAGGCGCGCATGGGCATGCTCACACGCCAGAAGAATTATTTCCCAAAAGCTCTACAAGACAGCGCCGCAGCCCATGTCGGGTTCTATGGCCTGAGCGCTGGCGAGGGAGCCTACGGCACAACCTATGAAGTGGGCGGAGTGGACCTGCCTTCCCAGCAACTGGTGCATCCCCATTACATTCTCATGTCTGGATCGCTGGAAGAGAATCCAGAGACAGTCTATGCGCTGCTGCGTCGCATGGAGCAAGCTGGCTGGCTGACGCCCTGGGGGCTAGTCGAGAACATCCGCGCCGACGGCAGCGGCTATCTGCCGATGATCAGTGCTTTGAATGCCGGCTTTGAAACGCTTGGGGCTTATCATTTGCTTGCCAAGGCTCATCATCAGGAAGACAGCATCTACAAGGCCTCTCGTCAAAGCACAGAAGTGCGGGATGCCATCAAGCTATTCTATCCTGGCGCAGTGGCGAAAAAGTAAGGCCACCGCCACCTCATGCGGACTTGCACTTGGTCCCTTCCTTGCTTGAGGAAGGGATGCCAATGCTCATCCATTTGCCCCTGCTGGCCAGCGCCGGAGTGACGCCCTTTGTAGGCCTCATGGCAGTGCTGCTAGTCGTGTTGGTGTTGCTTTCACTGGCGCTCAACCACTTGCGGCAGTCCTTGCTGGTAGGGTATTTTGTTTGCGGGCTCGCGGCGGCAAATTCAGGCCTGCTCACCCGTTTTGGTGACAGCGGTCTTCATGAGCGAATGGAAGGTCTCGCCGATACCGGTGTGGTGCTGCTGATGTTCACCCTTGGCATCGAGTTCTCTTTTAGCGAATTGAAGCACCTCCGCCGTGCGGCGCTCCTTGGCGGCAGCGTACAGGTGGGACTCACGGCACTCATCATCGGGCTTCTTGCATGGGGCATGGGTTTGAGCGGAGCCCACGCCTCGGTGCTCGCCGTGGCCGTGGCCTTAAGCTCCACGGCCGTGAGCATGAAGACGTTCCAGGATCTTGGAATCAACGCTAGCCCGGCTGCGCGCACTTCCCTTGGCATCGCGATTTTCCAAGATCTATTGGTCATCGGCTTCATGCTCCTGCTGCCGGTGATCACGGGGTCGGGCGGCGGCACTGTCCTCGGTGCACTGGGGCAGACCGCCGGATATGCGAGCGCCTTCATCCTGTTGGCGTGGCTGCTGGGACGCTATCTGATCCCGCAACTTCTCTACGCCGTGTCTTGCACCCGCAGCCGGGAACTTTTCACCCTCACCGTGCTAGCGCTCTGCGTAGGCGTCGCATGCCTTGCCAGCGCCATGGGCCTGAGCCCAGCGCTGGGTGCCTTCGTCGCGGGGCTGGTCGTCAGCGGCTCGATTTACAGTCACCGTGTCATGTCGGATGTATTGCCCTTTAAGGATCTTTTCCTCACCCTGTTTTTCGTCACCGTGGGCCTTACCATTGACCTCGGCGTCCTCGCGCAGCATGCGTGGGCCGTACTGGGTTGCACCATCGGCCTGCTGCTGTTGAAAGGCGGCGTGCTGGCCCTCGCTTGCCGGCTGCTGGGGGTGCCGCTGCGTTCAGCCACCCTGACCGTCGCCGCCCTTGCTTCCATGGGCGAATTCTCACTGGTACTCATGGCCAAGGCGCGTGAATCCATCGGTTGGAATGAGGCCTTTTACCAAGTGTTCGTGATCTCCACCGCTCTCTCTATGGCGCTGGTACCCACCTTCATGCGTTTTGCCCCCAGCCTTGCGGAATGGCTGGAAAAGCATCTCAACCTCAAGGCCTCGAAAGCCACTAAAGCGGACCTTTCCATCTCAAAAAAGACCAAAAGCCTGACTGATCATGCGATCCTCTGCGGGTACGGCCTCGTTGGCCAGCAACTGCATGAATCCCTAGCCAAAGCGGGCATCGACTGCCTTATCATTGAACTGAATGTGGACACGGTGCGGGCACTCAAACGACAGGGTGTGCCCGTGCTCTTCGCCGATGCCAGCCATCGAGAAACCTGGGAGCTCACGCGCGTCTCGGAGGCCCGGCTGGTCACCTTTACCTTCCCGGATTCTTCCGCCGCAGTCAACGCGATGCCCCATCTGCGGGAATTTGCCCCTCACGTCACCGTCATGGCCCGGGTCAAGTTTGCCACCGACGCCGACAAGCTGCGTGACTGCGGCATCGAACACGTCATCCGCGATGAGATCGAAAGCGCCGCCGCCGTAGTCCGTACGGCGGAAGAGATCTTCCAGGTGATCGGCGAGGAGCGGTGAAGAAGACTTGTATCCTGAGAAGTTGAAGCCGTGTCAGTAGTTGCGCAGAAAAGCGGGCCCCAAGGCTTCACCAACCTCCCCGCCCCCACTGGGCTGGGCACCAACATAAGGAGAAAGACTTTCAGGAGAAAAAGGCCCTCTCTGTTCTCCGACTGGAGAGAGAGTGCAGGGAAGATTACGCCACATCCGACGCCTGATTGCGGTTTTCAGGTGAACGGTGAGCACCGTAGAAGCACGCCCTAAAAAACAAAGCAGCCCGAACCTTGCGGACCGGGCTGCTGCAAAAATCACTCCAGCATCTCCAATCAAGGCGCTGCGAGTGCAGCCTCGTCAGGCTCGCTGCGCAACTGCTTGTGCAAGCTCACACCGGTGCGGCGGGCGTGCCAGAGCACGATGGGCGAGGCAACGAAGACTGAGGAGTAGGTGCCGACGAGCACGCCGATAACGATGGGCAGGGAGAACTCGCGCATCGCCGGGCCACCGAAGAGATACAGCACCATCATCGGAATGAAGGTGACCAAGCTGGTGAGCAAGGTACGGCTGAAGGTCATCGAGATGGCCTCATTCATGAGTTCGGTGATCGTGCCTTGGCGGCTTCGAATGATCTCTCGCACACGGTCGAACACAATGATCGTATCATTCACCGAGTAACCCACCACCGTCAGCACCGCGCCGATATGCACAAGCGACAGCTCCTGACCGAAGATGACGGAAAAGCCCAGCACGATGATACAGTCATGGAAGATCGACACTAGCGCACCGAGGGCGAAGGAGAACTCATAGCGCATGTAAAGATAGCCAAAGATGCCAATCAAAGCCAGACCCACCGCCCAGGCGGAGCGGCCCGCCAGTTCCTTGCCGATCAGCGCGCCCACGGTGTCTAGGTTGGTGCCGGCAAGGCGGTCCTTGAAGTCGTGTTCAATCTTTGTCTGCACAGCGGCACCGGCGAATTCTTCGGTACGCACAGTAATCATGTCCACGCCCCCGGCCGTATGGCTGTTCTGCACATACACATGACCAATGGGCTCATCCTTGCCCTCGTGCTTGACCTTCATGCCGTTCACGGCGGTCACCACTTCCTGCTCCGTGAGCGTTTTGCCAGGGGCGAGCTTGAAGCTGATCTTGGCACCACCGCGATAGTCGATGCCCAGGCTATGCTCACCCTTGAGGAGAATGCCAGCAATGGCGATCACGCAGAGGGCTGTAGACCATAGCACGAACTGCTTGCCATATTTCATCACCTGGTAGACGCGATGCGGGATGATTTCGGCCACCGAGAGCTTGGTGATGATGCCTGGATCGACGAACCAGTGCAGAGAAACGCGGGTTACGATCAGCGCGCCGAGCAGGGTGCTGAACACACCGATGATCATGGTGATGGCGAAGCCCTTGAGCATCCCGCTCGCCAGTTCCAGCAGGATCAAGGAAGTAAGCAGCGTGGTGACGTGCGCATCAAAGATGGCCGTGAAAGCGCGGTCATGCGCTGCATCCAGCGCAGCCATCAATGTTTTGCCCTCGCGCATTTCTTCGCGCAGGCGCTCATAAATAAGCACGTTGGCATCCACTGCCATGGCAATGGTGAGCACGAGACCGGCAATACCGGGCATCGTCAGAGTGAACTGGAACAGCGCCATGCAGCCCACCACCGAGATCAAGCTCACCGCCAGACCGGCCAAGGCGATCATGCCCGCCACACGGTAGTAAATGGCGAGGAAGATCGCCGTGAGCGCAAGGCCCACAAGACCGGCCAGCATGCCTTGGCGGATGGTGGCTTCACCAAAGGCGGCCGAAACGGTGCCTTCCTGAAGGATGACCATAGGGTTTTCCAGGGGATTTTCCAAGGCGCTCGCCAACGCACGGGCGGACGTCTCCGTAAATTTGCCGCTGATTTCGGCGCTGCCGCCAAAGATCGCGTCGTTCAGGTTCGGAGCCGAGATGACGACATTGTCCACCACCACCGCCAGGCGCTCGCCCTTGTGTGCGGACGTCAGTTCGCCGAAAAGCTTGGCACCTTCGGTGTTAAACTTCAGGATGATCATCCAGCCCTTGTTCGGGTCCGGCATGGCATAGGCCTGCTTTACATACTTGCCGTCAAGATCGGCGCGGTTCTTCACCAGAAGCTCCTTTTCGCTGTCCTTGCCATCTTCCTTCACCGGCAGCTTGACATAGCCGATCTTGCTTTCCAGGCCGCCGCTCTGCGGATGCACGAGGCGAAATTCCAGCTTGGCCACCTGCTGGATCGTTTTGCGCACGCCTTCGATTTCCTCGACTTTGACGCCGGGCATCTGGATTTCAATGCGATCGGGGCCAGTCGGCTGCACCAACATGTCCTTGGAACCATCGGGATTGAGGCGTTTCTCAAGAATCGAGATCGCCTGATCCACGGAATCCTTGCCGACTTGCTTTACACTCCCGTCGTCATTGGTACCGGGCTTCAACTGAATGACGAAGGTGCTGCCTCCTTGCAAATCGATCCCCTTCTTCAGGCCCATCTTGGCGTAGGTCACCAGGAAGAACACGCTCACCAGCAGGCTCAACAGGGTGCCGGCCCAGCGTTTCCGGGACTGCGCGACCGTGCCGAGATAGTAAACAAAGAGGATGAGCAGCGCGGAGCCGGAAAGGAAAGTTGCAAGTGGATTCATGGATTGAGCTCGGGAAAGGCGCGAACTTTAGCGGTTGTTAACGACTTGCCAAGTAAGAAGGGAGATCGTTTAGCTACAGAAATTTCACTGGTTCGAGGCACCACACCGCCCTCTCGCTTCCCTTTACGGGCGGCGGTCAGCCATTATAACAGGGAGCGGAACGGTTCCAGCCTAGCGCAGCAAACCGGCAAACTTCCTGCGTTCAGACCACAGCAGGAAGGCTGGCAAGAGGGCGATCACCGCATTCCCGGCCAGTCCTTCGTCCTTCATGATGAAGTGGCTGAAGGCCAGGATATTGATCATGATAGGCCCCAAGATCAGCAGGCCGAAATTGCGCATGCGCGGTATGGCCACCAGCACACCGCCGATCAGTTCGAAAGCTTTGACAAAGCCCATGTAGCCGGAGGCACCCATAGAACCCATGTACAAGGCTGGCAGTGAGCCAGAGTCGAACTTGGGCTCCGGCATCATGTGCAAAAAGAACGGGACACTGGCGGCGATGAACAAAAGACCGAGCAGGGTGGCGACGATGGTAGTGGCGATTTTCATGAGAAGGGAGGAAAGAAGTGCTGGGCGACGGTTCACAAGGTGGGCGTCCGGGTCAAGCATTTGAATTTTGGCTGCGCCCTAGGAACGGAGTCTTCATCCAAGAATG
>JAQGPI010000001.1 GCA_028293175.1 Verrucomicrobiaceae bacterium
CAGACCGGCAATCTCGATCACGACATTGACGTTCTTGCGCGGGGTGGAGGTGCCCACGCAAGTGGGGATACCAGCGGAGCGCGCGGCCTTGAGGAAGTCCTTCACACCTGACAGGGCCTCAATACCATCGGAGCGCAGGATTTCGCGGTAGAGATCTTCCTTGCGGTCAGCCAGAGCCACCATGGCGGGCTTATCGTCCTGCAAGTGTGGCAGCCACCAAGGGAAGATGCTTTCATTGCGCATGCCAAAGGTCTTCTTCATGAAGCCTTCCGGCAAAGGGTGGCCGATCTCTTCGGCCAGCGCCTCCCAGCTTTCTTCGTGCTGATGATGAGAGTCAATCACCACGCCGTCCCAGTCGAAAAGGAATCCAATATTCATGCAGTTCTTTGGCCTGCATGACAAAGGATTCAACTGGGAATGCGGAGCCTATGAAAGCGCTCGAAGCAGCCGCCTTCGCAAAGAAAGTGCCATGGAACGAATACATACTTGGCAAAGCTCAAGGCCCCTGGGGGTGCGGTGTAAATCTGCTTTATGCAAGCGCGGCTACTCAAACCTTATTCTATCCGCTTGAGCGAACCTATGCGGTAGGCACCCTTGAGCAAAGCAGTGTTCTCACGGTCCACAGAGGCGGCATCGAGATAGATCTTCTTTGGCATGTCCTCGAATTCCACGACATCGAGTCCATCCTTGCCCTCCTGGAAAGCCTTGTCGAGATCGCTGAGGTCGTTGATCATCTTGCCGTTGACGGATTTCACCAGCAGGCCGCCGATACGCTCATAGCCTTGAGTAGCAGGGGTAGGCAGCACGGCACTGAGGAAGACGAATTTCTTCCGGCCCTGCTTCTCATATTCTTCCGGGTGCTCCGCGAGATGGGAAAGGCGCAGCACTGTGCCGTTGGCGTCTTCGCCAAAGGCTTGCAGGTAAGGCTTGGTTAGCTCCTGAAACACAAGACCGCCTTCTACCACATAGTTGGGGCCGCGGTCGAACAAGTAGGGCCACACAATGTTGTCCTTCGGGTTCTTGCGCGTGAGCTTGCCTTCCAGCGTCACTTCCTTGCCATTGCGCAGTACCACCATCTTCACTTTCTCGCCCACATAAGCGCGGCCACGAACGATGTGACTCATGCTGAGACGGCCAAATTCAGGGTCCTCGTAGTCGCCGCGTGAATCGATTTTGAAGCCGTTGATGTTGAGCAGAATGTCCTTCTTCTCCACCCCCAGGGCCGCGGCGGTACCGCCCTTGCTCACGCCGCTCACGTACATGCCGCCCTGGCTGGGCTTGAGGCCTAGGTACTCGCGGAACTGCTCATCCATAGTTGGCTGCACTTCGATGCCGAGGCTGGGGAAGCCTTCGTTCTTTCGGTCCGCCATGTCCTTGAGAAAGTGCTCGATGATGATCCCCGGCAGCACCGTAGTGACTTGGTTCTTCGAATCATAACGCAGCAGCAAACCGGCGAGTTTACCGCCTTTGATAACAGGCAGCGTGAAGCTGTTACCCTCGGTGCGCACGATGCCCTGGCCTTCGTACACCAGGAAGTTACTGCCCGGCAGGACGTAAGCGGAAGTCATCACCTTACTAACATGCAGCAGGGTGACAATCAGCTCCCCCACCCGGCCCGTCTGCCAGATGCTCAGGTTGTCACCCACATGCGCCTTGGACTCGATCTGCATCGGCTTAAGGTCGCTGAAAAAGATCTTGGAGCGCTCGCCGGAATAAGCAGCCTCTAGCAAAGCGAGGTTCGCTTCGTAATCCACCCCCACCACCTTGGCGGGTATCTTCTGGCCGCTCTCAGGCAGTTCCAGTTCGATGTAAGTGGCATCCGCTACCATCTGGCCGGTGACCAGCACGCGGTTCTTGTCTAGCACTACCCCCAGGCCCAGGCGGGCGCCTGGACTCAGCTTCTGCCAGGGCAGATGAGGGCTGTAAGACTGGTAGGTGACATTGACCTTGAGCAGGGAATCTGAGCGAACCGTGGGAGCGGTGGCCAGCACGGCCTTCTCGAGCGTGAGGGCGGAAGCCGGCGCGCGACTCTTGTCAATGGGTGAGGGCTGCACCGGCAGGCCTTTTTCGGGCTCTTGTCCGCTGGTAAAGGGCACGCAGGCAAGGCCGCCAACTGTGATGAGGAAACGAAAGGCTTTCATGGAGAGAAGGTGAGGCTGGTACTGGGATGAGCAGGCTTATTCATTGCCCAGGTAAGAGTCTTCCTCGATGTTGTAGTTCTTCATAATGCGCTGCTGAGCTTCCGCGGCGAGCGACCGTTTCAAGACCAGGGGCCTGCCCTTTTCCAAGAGTTTGATGACGATAAAGTCGGGATTGTCGCCGGGTTTCTTCAGGGCCTCCTGTACGTCTGCCAGCGCCTTGATCTTTACACCGTTGATCTCATCCACGATGGCAGGGAAGCTGCGCTGGAGGTAGCTGTTCACATCATCTGGCAGCACGTTGGTGAGGATGACTACCTCGGGCCGCTCTTTGTACAGCTTCTGGGTCAGGAAGTTATCGAACCAGTAGTTCACCGTGCCGTCGCGGATCTGGTGGGCATCCATGAGGTTCTTGTCCATCGGCTGGAACACGAGCCCTGCATGCATCACGTAACGCGGGCGCTGGTTGTACTGCTCGCCCAGAGTGAGATAGGGCGCGAAACGCTTGAGCGTGACGGTGGCCTCCTTCTTCTCGCCATCGCGCTGATACTTGATGTTCACCGTGTCGCCCGCGAACTTGCGCTCGACCACTTCATTCATGTCCATCAGTTCGCCGTCCACCCGCACCAGACCGTTGTTGTAAACGGGACTGTCGTCAACGCTGAGCAGCACATCGCTGCTCTTGAGCAGAGTCCCCACGCTGCCAGCGGGCTCCACATCCGCCACGATCACACCGATGCCGTCGTTCGTTAGTTTCAGCGCCTTGAGCTGGGCAGGATTCTCGATGGTGAAATCACTGATCGCGAGGTCCACATAATGATCGTAGTGACCGTCTTCGATGTCCTTGAGGAAGCGCTTGATCACCGGCGTGGGGATCATGTAGCCGACGTTTTGCGCCACGCGACCGTTGTAGCCCTGGAAGGCCACACCAACGACCATGCCATTTTGCAACACGGGACCGCCGGAGTTGCCAGGATTGATCGCGGCATCGATCTGGATGGCCAGATGTGAGTCCACTCCGGTATGGCTGTAGGGCCGGAAGTCGATGCGGGACACGACGCCACGGGTGACGGAGATGCGCTCGCCGCCGATAGGGTAGCCGATCACGCTCACTTCGGTGTTGAGCTTGGGGATGTCACCAAGCTGGAAGGTCTCAAGCTTCTCAAAGTCCGTGCCATTGATGGCCTCCACAATCGCGAGGTCACAGTCATGGGCGATGTGGACGATGCGCGCGGGATGCGGCGCGGGATCGTTGGTGGTGCGGATGACGATGCGGGTGGCATTGCTCACCACGTGCGCATTGGTGAGGAAACGGTTCTTGCCGATCATGAAGCCGGTGCCGGAACCGCCCGAGGGCGTGCCTGCATTCCACGGCTCCCTATAATCGGGAAACAGCATGGACACATCAATGTTGACGATGTTGTCCGAATCGCCAGCGGCCACGTCAATCGCCTGGGCCGTGCTAGCCAGTGGGCGGGACCTTGGCGGCGGCGCATCCTGCGGAGTTTCCTGGGATTTGTCCTGAGCAAACACCGGGCTGAGGCAGCACGCGGCGACAAGAGGCAAAAAAACGGGGGATTGTTTCATGAAGAAAAAGCCGGGAGGAGGCGAAGTCAGGCGAGTTGAAAGCAGGACAAGTCGAAAAAGTTACGAAACTTAAACGGCAATGTCATGTGGGAATACGCTTTTCGGACACGGATGAATCGGAGTTTCACCGTCAAAATCCGAAAGTCAGAGGATGAATGGGCAACGCAGCCTTCACGGCTTCGCCGCTGCCACACCAGCCTTCTGCCGTGCTTTGTTGATCAGCGTCGTGAAGTCCGCCGTTGTACCTGAACCGGATTTGGCGGCCAGTTGCTTGCCTTCAGGTGAAGCAACCACCACAAACGGGAGAGTGCTGCCGATGACTTTGAAGTTCCTGCGGAATACTTTCATCGTAGCCGGGTCGTCGCAATTCACGTCGGCATAGACGAACTGCGAGGCGGGCAATTGCACCTGCTTCTTGTTGATCATCGCCCGCAGCGCTTGGCAGTTCTCGCAGTCTTCACGGCCCATTTGCAGGAACAGCAGCTTGTGTTCTGTCTTCGCCCTAGTCATGGCGGCGCCGATGTCAGTGAGTTTTTCTGGTCCGGCGGCAATGGTGGTGAGGCTGGCCAAGCAGAGCGCGGCGACAGGGGCGAGCATGGATTTCATGCTAAAAGATAATCGCGGCTCCGGTCACGGCAAGCGGTTCGCAGTCTCGCATCATCACGATTCAGGGGTTCGCAGTTGTACTTTGAAAAAGAGTGCGTTTTAGGCAGTACTCATTCACCTTCAAATTCCCACATGAAAGCATTCCACTCATTCGCCCTGGCCTTTCTCATCTCCACACCCGCCCTTACTCAAGGCGCGCAGGTGTGGGTGGAGGCTGAATCCTTCAAAGATCCGGGCCGCTGGGTGATGGACACGCAGTTCATCGACATCATGGGCAGCGCCTACCTGATGGCTCACGGCCTTGGCAAACCGGTGAAGGATGCGAACACGCAAGTTCAGGTGCCTGCCGCGGGCAAATACACCGTCTGGGTGCGCACGAAGAACTGGGTGGGTGCCTTTGATGCGCCCGGAGCGCCGGGCCGGTTTAACATCCAGGTGAACGACACCACGCTGAGCAACGAACTGGGCAAGACCGGCAAAGACTGGCAATGGGACAACGCGGGTGAGATCGAGTTGCAGAGCGGCAACGCAAAGCTGGCCTTGCGTGATCTGACAGGCTTCGATGGCCGTTGCGATGCCATCTTGCTCAGCAGCGATGCGGGCTTCACACCGCCCAATGACAATGCGCAAACCAATGAACTCCGCCGCAAGTTGCTCGCTCTGCCTGAGAAAGCGCCGGAGTCGCAAGAGTATGATCTCGTGGTGGTAGGCGGCGGCTATTCCGGCCTCGCGGCGGCGATCAGCGGATCGCGTCAGGGCTTGAAGGTGGCGCTCATTCAGGATCGCCCAGTGCTCGGCGGCAATGGCTCCAGCGAGATTCAAGTTTGGGCCATGGGCGGTACGCGTCGGGGGCTGTATCCGCATTTGGGCGAGATCGTGGAGGAATTCGCTGACCGC
>JAQGPI010000198.1 GCA_028293175.1 Verrucomicrobiaceae bacterium
CGCATCCCGATGTCTTTGCAGATTTGGAGGTCATTTTGCCGGCCTTGAAGTGTGATCGGGCACTCTTCAAACCATCACAACCTGTCCGATTGCCGGGATGGCTGCGTGATGGCGAATACCAAAAGCTTCTCTTCTTGGATCTCAGTTCTCAAAAGGCCCAATCCTCGCAGCTGCCTTCTCAATGCTTTGGTCGCCTTTGACTCCGCCTTCCTGCTGCTATTGACACGCTTAAACACTCATCTCCAACCACAACCCACCTATGTCACATTCGATGTCCAATCCAGGGTCCTCACAGCTCCCTCCCATTCCCTCTCAACCGCAGTCCAAGGACGATCCTAACTCTACCTGGTACCGCCCGCCCCCACCTCCGCCACCTGTAGACTGTTTACCATCCTCGCCCATAGTTCTGCAATCTGATGGGAAACCGGAAGCGCTAGCCTTTGATGCGGCATCGGTACCTCCCGCGCACGCCGGCAGTTTAACGCCGCGACTCCCCGGCGAAGGGGAGCCACCAAATAGCGACGGTTGGAAAGCACCTGCCTCGTCGCATTTGAATGGCAGTGTGGCCCCCACAGCCCCTCCAACGAATGGCTCGCCTTCGTTAAATTCGTTAAATTCGTTAAATTCGTGCGATCCCGCAGGCCAGGCAGTCGCAGCTCCAATGCCTCCGGAGTTAGAAGACGCCGCCTTCTACGGCCCAGTCGGAGAATTGGTCAGGTTGATCGAACCCCATACGGAAGCAGATCCTGCTGGTCTTCTTCTTCAAATGTTGGCGGCCCTCGGCAGCATCATTGGCAGAGGAGCTCACGTCCTCGCAGAAAGAACCCCTCACTTCTTCAATCTCTTTGTTGCTTTAATTGGGGATTCTTCCAGAGGGAGGAAGGGCTCAAGCTGGCAACAGGTGTTGACGGTCATTAGGTTGGTCGATAACACCTTTTTCCTCCGCGAGAAATCCGGCTGTATCAGTGGAGAGGGCATTATCCATCACATTCGAGATCCCCTTAAAGCCCAGGTTTTGGGCAAGGACACCAAAGGAGCTTCAGTGAGCAAGGAGGTCATCAAGGACCCGGGTGTGCCAGACAAACGGCTCTGCCTTGTCGAGACGGAATTCTCGAAGGTGCTAAAGGCAATGAACCGCCAAGGCAACACCATGTCGGATGTGTTTCGTCAGGCTTGGGACGGCGGCACTTTGCAAACCCTCGCCAAAACGTGTCACAACATTGCTACGCATCCGCACGTGTCGTTGGTCTCGCACTGTACTTCCGCAGACATTAGAAAGCACCTAACAGATACCGACATGGCAAACGGTTTTGCCAATAGGAACCTCTGGATCCTGGTGAACCGTTCTAAACTGCTCCCGGAGGGAGGCAACCTCGATGAGAATGCACTGGTGCCATGGGTAGAGCAGCTCAAGAAGGCCGTTCAGTTCGCCAAAACAGCTGGGGCGCTCCAAAGAGATGAGGCGGCCCGTGCTCTTTGGAGAATCGATTATGCATATCTCACTGATGGTCCCCCCGGTCTGGTAGGCGCGATCACAAACCGGGCGGAGGCGCAGGTTCTCCGGTTGAGCGGACTCTTTGCGGTTCTCGATGGTTCCAGACTTATCGGAGTTCGCCATCATCTCGCCGCTATGGCGATTTGGCGCTACTGTGAGTGTTCTGCCCACACACTGTTTCGCGACCGCACTGGAAACTCAAGAGCCGACAAGATCGCGGGGGCGCTTCGTAATGCTGGCACTCTGGGCCTATCGAAGTCTGAGATTCAGAACAGCGTATTCTCTCGCAACGCATCTGCCCATGATATTCATGAAGCGTTGATGTTGTTAGTTGCCATGCGAATAGCGGAATTTCATCCCGGAGGGGTGGGAAACGTCGACAGATGGTTCATACCGGGATAGAAAAATGCGTAAACCGTACGAATTCAACGAATCGAACGAATGGCCCTCGCTGCTTCATGCTCTTGACGTCTCACTCATACGAATGAACGAACATTACGAAATAGAACAGCGCAGGCGGCCTGCCGCAATACATCGCCGGCAGCATTTTCCGGAAAAAATTGCCGCATCGAATTCCCAACTTCCTTTCACCCGCCGGTAAACAAGTCTGCACGATTGGCTCCTCACCCTCCCACACCTGGCTCACGTCATTGCGCGCCACGCTCATCGCCCGGCTAAGCCTGCCCATGGTCTGCGAGGTGCTGCTCACCGACTTGGGCCGGGTGGCCAGGATGAACGGATCGCCCGGCTGCAGCACCGTGCCGGGCTTGGCGACTCCATGCTCATCGAGATTGGCGAGCTGCTCTTTGATGAACCGGTCCGGGAACAGCGACTGGAAGTGATGCTTGCCGCCCTTGATGTCGTCATCAAAGTCCTGGGCGTAGGTGGAGGTGGCCTCCGACAACAGCCGCCTGGCAAAGGAGTCGCTGATCACCTGCGCGTCATCCATTGACCAGCCCTTGAAGGGAATGAGCGCGATGCGCGCGTTGAGGCCCATGGCCAGCGTCCCGTCCTTGTCAGTGTAGTTGCTGTGGGCGAGCAGCTGCCCGGCCTTGACCTTGTCGCCCGGCTTGACCACAGCAGTGTTGTGAATGGCGCTCTTGCGGTTAAAACTGAAGTTGTTGTAGGTCTGGTGCTCCTGCTCTTTGCCCTCGGCGTCGCGCACAACAATGCGGTCCGGGTCGATGGCCACGACCTCACCGGCATGGCGTGAGCGCAGAGCCCCGGCATGAACGCCGGCGTGCTCATCAAACGACCTGCCATCGGGGTCCTGGTCGTCGAGGTTCTGCACCAGCGCGGCCTCGGGGTTCACCAAGGGCATGGCCTGGTCGATGAAGCGGGCACCGTAGAAGAGGCGCGGGCCCTGGACGGCGGAGTGCAGGGGGATCAAGTTGACGTGCGAGCCAAAGAACTGCGAGGGCGACGCGAGCTCGTAGTCCGGCTCCTTGTCGCCGACCTGCTGGATCTTCGAGTCTTTGATGGCGTGTCGCATTACGCAGGAGGCAGAGGGATGGGTACGGTGGCGGTCTTGGGCGGGGAGAGCCGGGCGATCTCGGCGCGCACATAGGCCAGGACGTCGAGCACGGCGAGGTTGGCGACAATCTGCCTTTCCACCTCGCGCAGGATGGTGATGGCGGTGTCGCGCTGGATGTCACAGGCGCAGGCCTGGCAGTCGGGATCTTGTGGGTGGAACATGACGACAGAGAGTAGAGGGGTTAGTGGAGATCCACCGAAGGGATGCCCAGCTGGCTGCTGGCGATGTAGGCGTTAAGCGCATTGAGCAGCCCGTCCGGGCCGCCGGCATTGCCGCCCATGCCGCGAGCCGCCTGGCCTGCCTGCTCAAGCAGAGGCGTGGGGCCGTGGCCGGCGTGGGTGAAGCCGGGAGCACGACCGAACTGGCCGCCGCCGCTTACCCCCGGCAGGCCCATGTAGCTGCCCGCCAGATTGAACAGGGAGGGCAGCCAGGAATGCACGCCCTTGAACGCCTGGTGCGCGGAGGGCCCGGTGCCGCCAATGGGATTCATGCCCCGGTCCAGGGCGCCGTAGGCCTTGAAGTTGAAGTTCGGCACGGTGGGGCGCGCCGGCAGAAAGTCGGTGGGATGGGGCGTGGGGGCCTTGATGGAAGCGGGGAGTGGCATGGCGAGGTGTTCGAATGGACTCGCGGCAGGGTGTGAAGGAGGGTGATTCACTTTTGCCGGTAGGCCAAAGTGGAGTTCAGACGCCATGCCCAGCCGCGAGTCCATTAGAACA
>JAQGPI010000103.1 GCA_028293175.1 Verrucomicrobiaceae bacterium
TGCCCACGGCGTAGAGGTAGCGGCCAAACGGCGTGTGCTTGGTCAGTGCGTGAACTCCCAGTGCCACCGTGCCCAGGATCATGGCAGGCAGCGGCACGCCGTGGAACTGATTGGTCACGATGACAAAAAGGAACATCGCCTGCACTGAAATGAACAGCTTCAAGAAGCCTGTCTCAGTTTCTTCCACCACGAAGCCATGCGAACGCATCTGCCTCCGGTTGTGCAGGCTAGCCAGCACAACACCTACCGACAAAAGCGCAGCTAAGGCGAGTCCGGCTATTGGCGGCAGGTAGTAGGTGGTAAGCAACGAGTAAACATTGTTGTCACCGCCATGGGTCACCGGAACGGTCGAATTGTTGATCACCCGCCAAAACAACCCCTTAAAAATCAGCAGGCCCCCGAGGGTAATGATGAAGGCGGGGATGCGCTCGCGCACAATGAGAGTGCCCATGACAAGCCACGTCAGCACGCCCACGACTAAGGCAACGGCCAGTGCCGCCGGAGCAGGTAAATCATGCTGAATGATGAGCACGCTAGCAATACCACCAAGCAGGCCCACGCCGCTGCCGGCAGAGAGATCAATATGGCCCGGCAGAATGATGATGAGCATGCCCATTGCCAAGGTGCCGGTAATCGAAAGCTCCGTCACCAAATGCGACAGGTTGCGCGCCGAAAGAAATGAGGTGGCGTGCAGCCCGCCGCCATGCAACAACGCCGCCCAGTCCACGCTGAAAAAGCCGCAGATAAGCAGCAGAGCGATGACCATCGAGAAGTCACGGACGGAGAGACGGCTTTGCATGAGGTATGGGAACCACCATGAAAAAGGAAAGTGCAGGAAATGGCAATGCCATCTTCTTGAGGCCGAGCTTTTGTTTCGACCGGAATCTTCTACCACCACCCCATCCTGCTGAAAATGGAGCTCGATATGACGAACAACAAGCTCAGTATCAAGAGAATAAAACCCTTGCGAGTTCGGGGCATGCCAGTTTTTCGGTAGTCAGAAAGCAATGCAATCAGCATAAAGGCCTGCCAATGAGGAACAACCAGTCAAAGTAAATGGAGAACGAATTCATCGCATTGCAGGACAAACTATAAACGGAAATGAGTCTTCATGAGTTTTTCAGCATGATTATTGATTGGATATGCATTTAAGACCGAGGGTGTTCGAGCCACTCGTCGGTTTGCCTCAGTGCGCCGTCCATCACTCCAGGCGCTCCAATCCTCCCCAACAGCAATCCGCCTTGCAGCATGCTCAACAGTGCGTGCGCCATTGCTTCCACATCCGTTTCTTGGGGTAGCTCGTCACGTTTCTTCGCCTCGGTGACAAACCGTGCCAGCCAGCCGGTGAGGTTGCTGTGCAGAAGCTGGGTTTCATTCTGGCTGGCAGGAGGGAGACTGCCGAAGTTAGCAGCCAGCATTCCGAGAAGATAGCCGTCGAGAGAAGGACTAGCAAACTTGGTGCTGAGGAGTCCCCACCGCCGAGGCCAGTCCTCGGTCTCCGCTGCAAGGGCCGCAAACCTCCGATTCCAGGCGTCGCGATGGCGCAGCACCACCGCGGAGAGCAAGTCATCTTTGGTGGGGAAATGGTGATGCAGACTAGCGCTGCTGATACCGACTTCCGCCGCTAGATCGCGGAAGCTAAAGCCGCCTGGGCCACGGTGCCGAATCAATTCCTGAGCGGAATCCAGGAGGTCGGTGAGAGAGATGTCTTTTCGCTTCGCCATGGGACATGTATATCACCTGATAGATAGACAAGTCAAAAGAATGCTTTCAAGCTTGCTGTTGCAACGTTTTATCATCACATTTCGGACCGCACCAAAACATCGCGCCATGCCTGCCAAGAAGATCGCCAAAGCCGCCCAAGACGCCTTCCGTAACCCAAAATCCGCCTTTGGCGAGGTTCGTCCTATCAAAAAACTGATGGTGGCCAACCGCTCGGAGATCGCCATTCGGGTGATGCGTGCCGCCACCGAACTGGGCATCCGCACCGTGGCGATCTATGCGGCTGAAGACCGTTTTTGCCCGCATCGTTTCAAGGCTGACGAAGCTTATGAACTGAACAAGGACAAGGGCCCGCTGGGGGCCTATCTGGATGTGGAAGGCATCGTGGCACTGGCCAAGGAAAAGGGAGTGGATGCCATTCACCCCGGTTATGGTTTCCTTTCCGAGAACCCTCAGTTCTCCAAGGCATGTGAAGAGGCTGGCATCATTTTCATCGGCCCTGATGCACGCGTACTGGACATGATGGGCGACAAGACCGCTGCCCGCAATGTCGCTCAGAAGCTGAACGTCCCGACTCTGCAAGGCACGAAGGACGCGGTGGAGTCCAAGAAAGAAGCCATCACGGTCGCCAAGAAAATTGGCTTTCCTCTCATCATCAAGGCGGCCTTTGGCGGTGGCGGACGCGGCATGCGAGTTGTGCAGAAGGCTGAGGATCTTGAGAAGCTGCTGGAAGAGGCGCAGACGGAAGCCAAGCGCTCGTTCGGCAATGGTGCGGTGTTCCTTGAGAAGTTCGTCGGTCGTGCCAAGCACATCGAAGTGCAGATCCTGGCGGACAAGCACGGCCATGTGATGCACCTGCATGAACGCGACTGCTCCGTGCAGCGCCGCCATCAGAAGGTGATTGAGCAGGCCCCTAGTTATCAGATCGATCAGACGATCATCGACGGCCTTTGCAACGCCTCCCTGGCCATTGCCAAGGAAGTCGGTTACACTCACGCGGGCACGGTCGAATTTCTGGTCGATGTGGATAGCGGCGAATGGTTCTTCATTGAAATGAACCCGCGCATCCAGGTGGAGCACACGGTCACCGAGGAGATCACCGGCATCGACATCGTCCGGTCGCAGATCCTTATCGCACAAGGCTATCAGCTTCACGAGGAGCCGCTCGGTCTGCCTGCCCAGGACAAGATCGAGAAGAGCGGTTTCGCCATCCAGTGCCGTATCACCACAGAAGATCCGGAGAACGGTTTCACGCCGGACTTCGGAAAGATCCTCACCTACCGCAGCGCAGGCGGTTTTGGTGTGCGTCTTGATGGTGCGCTGGGCACGACCAATGCGGTTATCACACCTTATTACGATTCGATGCTGGTGAAGGTGACCGTCTTCGCCCGCACCTATGAGCAGGCGCTGGACCGCATGGACCGTGCGTTGCGCGAGTTCCGTATTCGGGGGGTAAAGACGAACATCCAGTTCCTGGAAAACGTCATCGCTGATCCCACCTTTCGCAGCGGCCAGGCTACCACGCGCTTCATTGATACGAATCCGCATCTGTTCCAGTTCGAGAAGCGGAAGGATCGCGCGACCAAGCTGCTTAATTACATCGCGGATGTAAACGTGAACGGCAATCCGTTCGCCAAGGGCTTCACACTCAAGACCATGGGCAAGCTGCCCACAGCGCCACAGCCATTGAAGGACCCTGCCCTGCGTCTTACCGAGCCACCAGAAGGCACGAAGCAGATCCTTACCAAGATGGGACCGGAGAAGTTTTGCCGCGAATGGGTGGCCAAGCAGAAGCGCCTGCTTATCACGGATACTACCTTCCGCGATGCCCATCAGTCCCTGCTGGCCACGCGTATGCGCACCTATGACATGCTCGGCGTGGCCGATGCCGTGGCACGCCGCACGCCCAATCTTTTCTCCCTGGAAATGTGGGGCGGCGCCACCTTTGATGTGACCATGCGGTTCTTGCGCGAGGACCCTTGGGAGCGTCTGCGCCAACTGCGCACCCGCGTACCGAACATCCTGTTCCAGATGCTGTTCCGCGGGTCCAACGCTGTCGGTTACACCAACTATCCGGACAACGTGGTGAAGGGCTTTATTAAGCATGCCGCGCTCAACGGCATGGACATCTTCCGCATCTTCGACAGCCTCAACTATCTGCCGAACCTCACTGCCGCCATGGAGGCAGTGCGCGAGGATACGCAGTCGATTTGTGAGGGTACAGTGTGCTACACTGGCGACATCCTTGATCCGAAGCGTGACAAGTACGGCCTCAAGTACTACATCAAGCTAGCCAAGGAGCTGGAGCAGATGGGCGCGCACATGCTCTGCATCAAGGATATGGCGGGCCTCGTGCGGCCTTACGCCGCGAAGAAGCTGATCAAGGCGCTAAAGGACGAGATCGGCATTCCGATCCATTTCCATACGCATGACACCAGCGGGCTCAATGCCAGCAGCATTCTCAATGCAGCGGATGCGGGCGTGGATGTGGCGGATGCGGCGATTGCTTCGATGAGCGGCGGTACTTCGCAGCC
>JAQGPI010000650.1 GCA_028293175.1 Verrucomicrobiaceae bacterium
TTGCCGATGGTCTGGTTGTAACCGTTGAGGTCAAACACCGCAGCGCCGCTGGTACTGAGGTTGCCGGTGGCCAGCAAGGCATCGTTGACTCCGAGGCGAAGCATGCCCTGCACTACACTGGTACCGCCGGAATACGTATTCAGACCGGAAAGGGTCACGGTGTCATAGCCCTGCTTGGTCAGGCCACCCAGCCCACTGATCGCACCCTTGATCTCAAGGAGCACGCCTGCTGCGGCATTGGCGAACGGCTGGAATGGATTGGCCTGCGCACCATTGTCCAGGCCGTTGACGCCCAGATTGATGTTCTGACCGAGGAAGGAGTTACCTGCCAGATTGAAGGTCACCCCGGCACCCAGCGTGCGGTAAACCGCGCCCTGATTGCCATTAGAAATGCGGACGTTGTCGTCCACCTTGAGGAAGCCTTCAATCGCACCACCGTTCAGAGTGACAGCCACAGTACCTGTCTGATCATTGTTGATCTGGAGAGTGGCACCGCCAAGGTTCAGCGTACCGGTCCGTGCGTTGTTCACACTCCAGCGCTCAATCGAGCCCGCTTCATAGGTGATGCCAGAATTGGTCGGCGTGAAGTTAGGTGTCCAGATGTCCAGCGTGCCATAGCGCTTGATGGTCACCGCGCCAGTTCCCAGGGAGCCGTTGTTGAACACGCCCACGGGGCCCTGCTCAACGCTCACCGAGCCTGCAAAGGTGCTGGCGTTACGGATGTAAAGTTCCGCATTGCCCCACTTCTTGAATGTCTGGTCCGCCGTGCCCTTCAGGCTGGCGATCGACACACCTACGCCCACTCCGGAGGTTAGGTTATTGTTGATCGTGGACTGGCTGATGTCGAGGATGACGCTAGCATTCGCGCCGCTGGCGGTAACGTCACCCATTTGCAGCAGGGTGCGATAGAAATTGGTGGTGCTGATGGGGATGGCGAGACGCGCGTCAAGCAACGAACCACCTGTCGAGTTCACCGTCACATTGGAGAACGCCCCTGGAGCGCCCAGAGACTGGGTGCGGTCCACCGCGCCGGGCGCGTAGCTGATCACCGCATTGTCGGTCACCTGCAGGTTACCCATCGAATAGAACTCGTTGAGTGCACTGCCCTGGTTGGCCTGCAGTGTAAGGGTGGCGGGGCCTGCGACGCTGCCATTAAGCGTCACGGTATTTGAGGCCACCGCATTGCCCAGCGCTCCGAAGGCATTGACGATAAGAGTGCCTTCATTGACCGTCCAGCCGTTGGAGTAGCCATTGCCCGGACCACGAGCCAGATCGCTCTGATCCTTGTTGATCTGGAGTGATGAGGAGCCAAACTTGGTGATACCAGCCGCGCTAACGCCGCTGATGTCGCCATTGAGAACGCCTGCGGCACCGGTGTAAATGAGGCCTTCAAAGCCATTGAAGTTCAGGTTTGGGTTGATCGTGCCGGCACCCGAGAAGATGATGCCGCCGCCTGAATTGGCAGTGCCAGCACCGTTCAAGGTGATGGTATTGAACTGGCCTGCGCCGTTGTTGATAGTAACGGCCCCCACACGCATTGCGTAGATGGAAGGATTGGTTGTCAGCGTGGTGTTTGCAGCCACATCCACAATTGAGGCATTGGTAAAACCGGCGCCAAAATTAGTGTTGGTAAAGGCGACACGGTTGAAGCCGGTGGCGTTGTAGGTCACAAAGGAATTGTCGGAGCCCGCAATGTAGTAGGCTGGCAGCATGCCATTGACGATCGTGCCTGCGACGTTGGCAACACCACCGGCGACAGTGAAGTTTTCACCATTGTTGACCGCTCCAGTGCCCAGACGGCCGGTGCCGCCATCGACGAACACCAGAGTGCCATTGCCGACGCGTGACACGGTACCTGCACCGCCGACAACGAATTCAGCACGCCCTGTGCCGGCGCTTGCGAACTGCACCCGTGATCCCGCAGCAAAGCTCAGGCCACCAATGGTTTCGGTGCTCGCAGCATTGTTAAGCCCCACGCTGAGAAGCGTCGCACCATTCAGAGGAATGGCGAGAGAGTCTGTCCAGCGGTCGTTATTGGCGGCACTGTTTTCAAAGCGAAGCGTGGCACCAGGATGCAGCAGGATGGTGTTATTCTTGAAGCTGCCATTGGCGTTTTCCGCACGCAGCAATCCGAAGACGTCCACCTGGCCCGTGCCGAGCGGTGTGTTCAATCCGCCGCTGTTGAAGCGCACTTCACTGCCGCGGCCCACTGTGGTGCCGCCCGTGTAGCTGTTCGTCTGATTGAGGAAGACGATGCCAGTGCCGTTATTTGCCAGCGAGCCGACCACCAGTTTGTTCGCACCGGTAAGCACGTTGCTTGCCGTTGCCACAGGAGCAAGAGTGAGCACCGATCCTGCCGCATCGTTGGCACCAATGCGATAGGTATTGCCCGTTCCCACCCCAAGGCTGTTCGCGGTGTAACTGATCGCGGCCTGGGAACCGAAGTAGAAGCTGCCGTCACCAATCGTGGCAAGATTCAGCGGCGCTGCGTAAGTGGCCTCAATGAGCAGCTTGCCAGTCGAAGAAGAATTGCTGAGCAAGGCAGCAAGTTGGGTCGGGCTAGTCGCCGCATCACCCAGGACGCGGACGACGGCCATGCTTGGGTTGATACCGGTCGCCACGACACTCTGACCGGCACCCGTATTGATGTTGTTGGCCGATTCCAGGCGAACCTGAGCACCTGGATTGATAGTGATGGTGCCCGTGCCGGCCGTGGCCACATTGCTGACGGCAGCAACATTGCCGAAGCGCAGCAGACCCGCATTGATGTACAGGCCGCCGGTGAAGGTGCTTATCGCGTTTGCCGTACCATTGCCAATGGTGCGATCATCAAACCACAGGCTGCCCGCGCCATTCTTCACCACCGACAGGTTGCCGCCATTGTCCGTCACACCGCTGAGGATGAGGTCGTTGCTCGTATTGAAGGTCGGAGTGCCGGTCAGAGAGGCGGCGTTGAATCGTAACGAGTAAGCGTTGGGGCTGTTCACCACCAGTGTTTGGCCACCAATATTCAGGTTCGAGAACGCTAATGTCTTTCCGGTGCTAGCCGCAGTGACAAGCAAACCAGTACTAATCGTGGTATTGCCGACCACGTTGACGGTGGAATTACTATTGAAGAGATAGGTACGGTTAGTGCTGTTGGCGTCTCCGTCCACGCGCAGGTTCAACTGGCCGCCGAGGAGGCTGATATTGCCTGAGCCGAACTGGCTGAGAGTCACATTGCCGTTGGATGCACCAGGGCTAACGGCAGCGCCTTGGAGGGTGCCAGCCTCAAGGACAATGCCGCCAGTATTGTCACTGGCGACCGCAGGCAGGGTGGCAGGAAGGCCGAGGTTAAGCTGACCACCGCCTGCCTTCACCAGCGTTCCTGCACCGGTAAGGGTCTTGGTCGTGGCGACACCGCCACCGAGGGTGACGACGCCGGTGTTGCCGGATGGCAGCACTACGTTGATGACCGCATTACCCACTGGCCCAAGGTTGGTGGTGCCATTAAGCTGGAAGCTCTGGTTGTTAGCCTGAGTGAAGTTGATCGTTTGGCCTTGATCGCCGGGTGCGCCACCAAAGGTAAGGCCGCCCGTAAGCGTGTTTGTGCCAGTGGTGCTCCCGATACGATCCACCGTGATATTGACCAGCGGGTTTCCATCGGCAATTGCAATGCTGTTGGCAAAGCTGCCTGCGGCTGCTTGCACGTTCAGCGAAGTGTTCGCGCCGTTCATGACAATCGTGCCGCCGTTGCCCCCTGCCTTGGAGGTACCGTTGTTGCCCGTCGTATTGTTGCGCAAAGTAAGACCGCCTGCATTGACGACAATGTTGCCCGCAAAGGTTCCTTGCTCCGTGGTCAGCGACAGAGTGCCGCTGCCGCTCTTGTTGATGCTGGAGGCTAGAATCTGGCCTGCCACGTTGCCGGCAATCGTGTTGTCACCAATCGTCAGGGTGTTGGTACCGGTGACGTAGATGACTGCTTCACCACCGCTGGCGAAGTTGAGCTTTGGGCTGATCGTGACGGCACCGTTGGCAATCAGGCCACCACTGCCAAGATTGATGACCGCCGTGGTATCGGTGGCCGTTACCAGGGTAAGGTTCACGTCTGAGCGCAACGAGTAAGCATTGACCACGCCGCCGACGGGAAGAGCCGCTGCTGTTGTCTGGAACAGGAGGCGGTCCGTTGTAGCACCAACGGAGGCAGCCAGGGTGCCACCTGCCGTGATCAGGTTGGTGAAGCCGGCGTTCACGAAGCCAAAGTCACTGTAGGTGACAAATTGGGCGTCGGTCTGATTCCACATCCAAGGAGCGAGCTGGCCATTGGTAATGCCACCGAGGGCGGTCACCTGGGCTGCGAGGCTGGCTCCTGCCACCGTGATGCGCTCGTCGCTGCCCAGTTGCCCAGCGACTGAAGGGGTCAGCGACACAGTGCCGTTATTGCCTGTGAACGGAGAGCCGTTGAGGTTCTCATTAGTGGTGCGGGTCAGGCTGGCGATATTGAGTTCTGTGATGCGACCACCAAGGTTACGGTTGGCAATCAACAGTGACCCGCCGGAGACCGTGACGGCTCCGACCACTTCCTTGATGTCAGCAGCGTTGCTGCCGACAAGACGTAAAGTGCTGCTCTTGAGATTGACCGGCGTGGTATCACCGTATCGACCCTCGGTGGAAGCGACGGGCAAAAGATCGAAGTCATTGCGCAAGCCGACTTCCGAGCCCGGCCGCATCAGTACTGTGATCGGCGTGACTCCGTTGAAGAAGGTGCCCTTGCTGCCGCCGACGTTCAACGTGCCAAAGGTTTCGTAGCTGGCCGCCGTCATGGTGCCGCGCATTTCCAGGCTGCTGCCACGATTTACCAGAGCCGCACCAGTGAAGTT
>JAQGPI010000142.1 GCA_028293175.1 Verrucomicrobiaceae bacterium
AAGGGTTCTTTGCTTCTGGAAGATCGACGTCGGCCATGAGGGCAAAGTAAGCAGTGACTTGGAGGAGGGCAAGCCTTCACCAAGGCTTTGGATTATTGGCCCTTTCCTTCAACATCAACGCCAGCGCTCTCACCACCTGAGCCATGGGCTGATAGTCCAGTTTGTCAGGCGTATCATCCACCTCGTGGTACTGATCGCTGCGCAGGTAGGCAGTGTCGGTGACCGCAAAGGCGGGATAGCCGCACTGCCAGAACGACCAATCATCCGACCACGCCACCTTTTTGACCACCGCCGGCAGTGCCACAGTCCGCACCTCCAGCGCGGAATGAGAAGCGAACCGCCGGGCACAATCCGCAACCCAGTGCCTGGAGCCCAGGTTTCCTGAGAAGGAAACGTAGTCTGGCCGGTCAGGCAAATCCAGAATGGCCGCCAGAAGCTTCGCCGCCCCTTTGCGTTTGCTGTGGGGGCGCGAGGAATAGCACCCCAGGGTCTCCGGCGTGATCATGCGCACCTTGCTCAGCCCCTGTTTTCGGAGGCCTCGCGCATAGGCCAGACTACCCATGGCATCGGTTTGGTAAAACGGGGGCTCTTCATTGACGAAGGCGACGAATCGAAGGGTACGTGCCTGTGGGTGACCAGCAAACTGTCGCGCTAGTTCGAGCACCGCAGCTACGCCGCTGGCGTTGTCATTCGCTCCTGGCGTGCCTGGACTTTCGGGCGTCGGCGGCCAGTGGGCGTTCCATTTGGGCATCGCCACCTTGCTGTCATAGTGTGCGCCGATGACCAGATTCTCATCCCCAAGCGTGGTCCCAGGGAGAACCGCTTCAATGTTGAACGCCGTAGCGTCTGCCGAGAGGGCGTAGTCCTTGCCCTGCACCTTCACCGGCAGCCTGCGCACAATGTTGAAACCCATGCGCTTGAATTCTGTCTCGATCCAGGCGGCAGCGGCCTCCAGTTTATCGGGGTGATAAAGGTTTCGTTCACCAATGCCGCCCGCGAGGTGTTGCACATCCGCCTGGAGCCTGTGCGCCATTGAGGCCGGACATGCAGCCATTTCCCGGCCGGGAGGCAAATGGGCGCAGGCGGTAAAGAGCACCGCCATTGCCATCAGTCCGAAACAAATAGCTACCGAGGGAAGAATTCCTGTGTTCATAGGCAACAATCATTGCTGCATGCATGACAGGGGAGTCATTGATATTATGCATCACACAGGCCGCATCATCGCGTGGATCAATGCAGGATAAACCGACTGCCATCGTTGCGCCGCCGAACTTTTATGAGCACCAATACCTCAGCCAGCCAGGGTGCGGCGGCGCTCAAAATCATCAGCGATTTCTCTGCCTCTGGAGCCAAAGCCTCCCCACTTGAGTAGTGGCTCAAAAACGATCTTGTCGCCAAGTTCACATGGTACGCTCAGCCTGACCGTGACACGCACCGGATTTGAAAAATGGCTGACAGTGACTCTGGCAATATTGCGTAACGGAATGCTGGCTTCAACGCCACGGTTCTTCACCAGCAGTGAGTCACCCAGGTCGTAAACCTCATCCGCCAGATCGGAGACCAAGAACTTCCACTGCATAAAAAACAGCGGCACCATCATCATGCCAGGGATAAGAAAGGCCCACCGGCTCTGGCCCGTGGGCACTTGCGCCTTCACAGCCAGCGAAAGGAAGATCGCCGGAAAGACCAGCATCATGAAGGGCATCACACGCTTCTTGAGAAAAGTGCCAGAGGCAGAAAGACGTTTTTTCATGCGCTCCCATTGTCCTTGGTCGTTTTGACCCTGTCTGCGGTACGCTCTGATCCGATACGGTGCTTGAGGCTATCAGTGATAGCAGCACCGTAGGAGGAGAGCCGGCCTTTCGGGGTGGGGATGAAAGCAATTTTCTTTCCCAACTCGCATGGCACCGCCAGTTCGAGCGTGATGCGGTCGGGCTTGGACGAGCTACAGAAAGTGATGTGCGAAACATTCCGCAACGGGATCTGTACCTCTATTCCACCATTCTTTACCAGCAGCGTGTCCCCGAAATCATAAACCTCATTGACCAGGCCCGAGAGCGTGACCCGCATCACAAAATAGCTAAAGACGGCCATCCCTAAAAGCGCGACCAAGAGGAGTGTCGGGCTTTGGTGCGGCTTCAGTTTCATGAAGCAAACCTGGATCAGCCCCAGAGCTAGGAGGCCAAACCAGATCACCGGGAACACCCTCCTCAAAAAGAAGGTGTCCGGTGATGAGATTCTATTTCCGGTCTGCATGGGCTCACTCAAGAGCCTTCATCATTTCCTCCAGCTTGGCGAGTTTTTCCTGCCAGTCGGCTTCGCGCTGCTTGTGGTCATCGAGCACTTTTTGCGGCACCTTGCTGGTGAAGTTTTCATCCGCCAGCTTGGCCTGCACCTTGGCCAGTTCATCGCTGACCTTGGACCGTTCCTTGCCCAGGCGGGCGCGTTCGGCTTCCACATCGATGAGGCCTTCCAAGGGCATGTAGAGCTCGCCCAGCGGCGTGATGGCCACGGGGGTGCCCTGCTTGCCGGTGAAGGTGGTATCCACCTCCAGCGGCTCTGCATTTAGGAGCAGGCGCAGCACTTCGATTTCGTGTGCAGGCAGCTCGGTGTTAGGCTTCAGGACGAAGCGCACGCGCTTGCTGGAGAGGTTGAAGGTGCTCTTCAGGCCACGGCCCAGGTTGACGGTCTCGTACTTGTTAGAGGCTGCCTGCTCGTCTTCCGGCAGCAGGCCGAAATAGGCCATTTCATCGGCATCAAGCGGCTTCGGCCAGGGGGCGAACATGATGCTCTTGCCGCCCTGATCGGCGGGCATGTCGGCGCTGTAGCCCATGCCGTGCCAGAGCTCTTCGGTGATGAAGGGCAGGAAGGGATGGAAGAGGCGCAGCACCTGGCCCAGCACGAAGTCGATCACAGCCACGGTGTTGGCTTTGCGCTTCTCATCGGTGCCTTGCAGCGTGGCCTTGCTGGCCTCCACGTACCAGTCGCAGTACTCGCTCCAGAAGAAGCGGTAGAGTGTCTGTGTGGCATCGCTGAAGAGGTACTGATCGAGGGCGGTGGAGACCTCACTAATGGCGGCGCTCAGGCGCAGCAGAATCCATTTGTCATCGGATGACAGGAGGGCGGAATCGATTTCCGCTTCAGATTCGTATCGAGGGCGACCCGCCCTTGTGCCTTCGGATGAGGGCGGGTCGCCCTCAGTACTAACGTCGGTGACGCCGCCCTGCATCTGGCGGAAGCGGCAGGCGTTCCATAGCTTGGTGCAGAAGTTGCGGCCTAGCTCCACGTTCTTCTCATCAAAGAGGATGTCCTGGCCCAGCGGCGCGCTGCGCATGATGCCGAAGCGCAGGGCATCAGCGCTGTAGTTGGCGATGATCTCCAGTGGGTCCGGGGAGTTGCCCAGTGACTTCGACATCTTGCGGCCCTGCTTGTCGCGGATGATGCCGGTGAAATACACGTTCTTGAACGGCATCTCGCCCATCCACTCGTAGCCGGCCATGATCATTCGGGCCACCCAGAAGAAGATGATGTCCGGACCTGTGACGAGGTCAGTCGTCGGGTAGAAGGCCTTCAGTTCTGAGGTCTCATTCGGCCAGCCCATGGTGGCGAAAGGCCAGAGCCAGGAGCTGAACCAGGTGTCGAGAACGTCGGGGTCTTGTTCGAGGGAAGAAATCATCTGAACCAAATGAGGTCCGATGGGATATTTTTCCCCGTAGGCTTCATCCTCTTTCATGTTAGCCTTAGCAAGCAATTGGGCTAGCTCGCCCAGCTTCCCATCGGCTTCCGTGCTTGTTGTGAGGATATGAATCTCATTCGGTGATGACGGAGTCGACTGAACGAAAACGTGATCCGTAAGACCTGTCTCGACAAGCCATTGCGTCAAATGACCGAACACCTCGCTCTGTTCCCAAATGAATTCTCCCTGCTGTGTGACAACCTCGCAGGCGAGGGTCCACACCGGCACGCGATGGCCCCACCAGATCTGGCGGCTGATGCACCAGTCCTGGATGCCTTCCAGCCAATGATCGTACACCTTGGCCCAGCGGTCGGGATAGAAACGCATGTCGCCATCGGCCACCACATCGCGCGATTCCTGCACGGCGGGGTACTTGAGGAACCACTGTTCGCTCAGGCGGGCCTCGATCGGCACATCGGCGCGCTCGGAGTAGCCGACGTTGTTGGAATGCGGCTCTTCCTTGACGAAGGCCTCCATTTCCTTCAGCAGCTCGACGGCTTTCTTGCGACCTTCGAAGCGCTCGATGCCCGCCAGATCCTTGCCAGCGAGCTCGTTGAGCACACCGTTGGGGCGCAGCACATCAATAATTTCAAGGCCATGGCGCAGGCCGATTTCATAGTCCGCCTTGTCATGCGCAGGCGTCACTTTGAGCACGCCGGTGCCGAATTCGAAATCGACGTGGTCATCTGCCACAATTGGAATCGCGGCCTGATTTTCCAAGGGCAGCGGACGGCGGATGTGCTTGCCGATGAGGTGCTTGTAGCGCTCGTCATTCGGGTTCACCGCCACCGCCGTATCGCCGGGGATGGTTTCAGGTCGCGTGGTGGCGATGGTGAGCCAGGTATCCGGCTCCTCCACTACCTGCACCTTGAAGTGGTACATGAAGCCGTTCTGCTGCTTCATCGTCACTTCTTCATCGCTGAGGGCGGTGAGCGATGAGGGGCACCAGTTCACCATGCGCTTGCCACGGTAGATGAGGCCCTTTTTGTACAGATCCACGAATACGCGCTGCACGCAGCGGCTGTACTCCGGGTCCATGGTGAAGCGCTCGCGGCTCCAGTCGCAGCTCGCGCCCAGTTTCTTGAGCTGCTGGATGATGATGCCGCCGTGCTTTTCCTTCCACTCCCAGATCTTCTCGACCAAACCCTCGCGGCCGAGGTCGTCACGATGCTTGATGGCGCCCTGCTTCTTGAGCGTCTTTTCCACCACGTTCTGCGTGGCGATGCCCGCGTGGTCGGTCCCGGGCAGCCAAAGCACTTCCTTGCCCTGCATTCGCGCGCGGCGGCAAAGGATGTCCTGGATGGTATTGTTCAGCACATGACCCAGCGTGAGGATGCCCGTGACGTTCGGCGGCGGAATGACGATGGAATAGGCCGGGCGCTTCTCGCTTACGCGCGCCGGATCGGCGACAAAGCATTTGTCATCGAGCCATTGCTGGTACCAGCGTTCTTCGACTTCCGCCGGGGTGTAGGTCTTGCTGAGTTCGGGCATAAAAGGGGCAGGCAAGATGGAGAATTTGGGCCAAAGAGCAACGAGGCAATGTGGGAAGAATGCGGCCAGCGGCCTTTGAGAATTAAACCGCAAATGGATCCAGAATGGACGCAAATGGGAGCCTAACAGCCCAGTTTTGCAGAGTTCCATTTGCGTTCATCCGGTCCCATTTGCGGTTAATCCTTCAGACGAGAAGCCTACTCCCTAGGACCGGAAAAGATCCTGCGACTGAGCGGGTTTCTTCCCAATTTTTTACAAAGACTCTGAGGATTATTGATCAACCTGAAGCAATTCCAGCCCTTTTCATAGAACCATTAGAATCATTAGGATTTAAGGGAATTACACTGTTCGACGAGCTCCATTAGCCTGCCCAGGATGAAGCCATAACAACCACACAAGTTATGAAAGCTTCGCAAATCCTTGCTCTTGCCCTGGTACTCGCCGCCTCAAACGTCTCCCGTGCCGACGACGGTGAAGCCCTCGCCATCAGCACGATGGGCGGCCAATCTTACTCGCATTGCAACGTGGTGCACATCTACCCCGATGGCGTGGCCTTCCGACACAGCCATGGCATGGCGAAGATTCTCTTCGTGGACCTGACGCCTGAGTGGCGCAGGCATTTCGGCTATGATGCGGCGAAGGTGGAAGCCTACGAGTGCAAAGTGCGGGAAGACCGGGCCAAGGAGCGCGAAATCGCCGCCGCACGGGCAGCGGAACGGCAGAAAGCCTGGAATGAAGCCTATGTGCAGCAACTCCAAGCGCTAGCAGTGGCCGAAGCCCTGGGTGGCTCCCAGGGCGGCTTTGGCGGTGGTTATGGGTACCTGGACGTAGGCCTGGGTGGCAACTATGGCTTCGGCAACGATGGCTGCGGTGGCTTCAACAATCGCGGCCATGGATGGGGTCGCAACGTGGGCAACAACTACAACTACGGGCTTGGGAACTATAGCTGGATCACCAAACCGCAGTACCAGCCTTACCCTGGTTCCGGCCAAGTCTCCAGAGTCTCGAGGGGCAATTTCCGTGGGATAACCAATGGCGGTGCCTCGCTGGTCAAGTACAGCGGCGGTAGCAGCCGCGGCGGGCATGGCTCGCTGAAATGATGGCTAGGGTTGGGAGAATTGCTTGCCAAGACCGCGCCTCCTGCGGCACAGTCGCGGCCTTTCCCAATATCCTTACCCTTCATTACTATGGGCCGTCCAGTCACGTTGTTTACCGGCCAGTGGGCAGATCTGCCACTGGATACCATGCTTCAAAAAGCCAAGAGCTTCGGCTACGATGGCGTGGAACTCGCCTGCTGGGGCGACCACTTTGAAGTGGCCAAAGCCGATCAGGCCTACTGCGACGACAAGCGCGCCAAGCTGGAGGCCGCTGGCCTGCAATGCCACGCCATCTCCACCCATCTCGTGGGCCAGGCGGTGTGCGACAATATTGATGCCCGCCACGCGCAGATCCTGCCCGATTACATCTACGGCGATGGCGACCCCGAAGGCGTACGCCAGCGTGCCGCCGAGGAGATTATCAAGACCGCCCACGCCGCCAAGCGGTTCGGCGTGAGCGTGGTGAACGGCTTCACCGGCAGCAGCATCTGGCACCTTGTCTATTCCTTCCCGCCGAACCTGCCGGGCCAGATCGAGGCCGGTTACAAGGACTTCGCCAAGCGCTGGACGCCCATTTTTGACGAGTTCCAGAAGCTGGGCGTGCGTTTCGCTCTGGAAGTGCATCCGACGGAAATCGCTTTCGACATCAGCTCCGCTCAGCGCGCCCTGGAAGCAGTGAATCATCATCCCGCCTTCGGCTTCAACTACGATCCCTCGCACTTCGGCTACCAGGGCGTGGACTATGTGAAGTTCATCTACACCTTCGCCGACCGTATTTTCAACGTCCACATGAAGGACGTCGCCTGGGATCTGGGCCACGACGCCGGCGTCTTCGGCGGTCACGTCGATTTCCACAAACCCGAGCGCTACTGGGACTTTAAGTCCGTGGGCCGCGGCAACATCAACTTCGAGAAGATCATCCGCGCGCTGAACGACATCGGCTACACCGGCCCCCTCAGCGTTGAGTGGGAAGACGGCGGCATGGACCGCGAATTCGGTGCCACGGAGTCCGCCGCCTACGTGAAGGCGAAGGATTTCCCTTCGTCGAAGATTGTTTTCGACGCCCAGTTCGACAAGAGCAAGCAGGCGTAAGCAGGCGCTTCGTTAATGTTTAGGCGGGCCGGGGAGTTGTTTCCTCGGCCCGTTTTGCGTCTGGCCGTTGAGTTGATGGTTGATAGCTGATAGTTGATGGACTGATCCTGAAGCCTCCCTGAACTCTCAGTCCATCAACTGTCAGCTATCAACTCGCGCCTCCGGCGCGCCGCTTGTGAAATTTTTCACAAATTCGCCTTGCCCCTCCAACGGCGAAAAGGATAGTCCGGCCACAAGTACTCATGCCCATGCAAATTCCGGCCGCCCTAGAAGCCAAGATCGACGAGGCCATCACGCACTATCCCGTTTCCAAGCGGAGTGCCGTGCTGCCGGTGCTGCACTTGCTGCAGGAGCACTTCCGCTACCTGAGCGAGGAGGCGGTCAATTACACCGCCCAGAAGCTCGGCCTTGAGCCGATCAAGGTGCTAGAAGTCGTCACCTTCTACCCCACTTTTCGTCAAGAAGCCCCTGGCAAGGTGCATATCCGCGTGTGCCGCACCCTCGCCTGCGCCATGGCTGGCAGTTACGAGACGATGAACAAATTTTGCGAAGTGGCGAACATCGACCGTTCCCACCTCTCGCATCACCACCCCATCGCCAAGAGCCCGGACGGCAGCTACAGCATCGAGTTCGTCGAATGCTTGGCCAGTTGTGGCTCCGCACCGGTCCTGCTGGTGGAAGACGAGTTCTACGAGAAGGTCACGACCGACAAGGTGTCCGAAGTGCTGGCCAAGCACCCGGCCTAGCGGTGCGCTTACTTTGATTCTCTGGACCAGCGTTGCCAAAGGGCGCGCTCAAAGCTCACGAGCCGCCTCAAAAGGGCATTGTACTGGCTGTGCGCCGCATTGCCATGGATAGGCTGGAGCAGCCGATAAAGCCGGATCTCAGTGTCCAATTGAGACGGAGGCATGGGTGGCAGACGGAGACCGACCCGCTCCAAGCACGGCGAAGCGATCTGCATCAGCAAAGCAGCGACTGTTTCCTCACCCCTGCTCCAATCCTCAAGACCGCCCAGGGCGAACTCTTCGCCCGGCAGTCCTTGGAACGAAACGGATGCTGGAGTAGAGGCTATCACGGTTCGCTAAGATTGAATGAATGCTTCTACTTTCGTTCGGAAATCAGCGGGCTCAAGGGCTGCCCGTGATCGAGAAAGGCCAGTTATTGCTTCAATGCTTTAGCGATGGCAGCAGCCCAGAACTTGGCCAGGCTCTGCGCCCCAGCATCGTTCGGGTGCAAATAGAAGATGCCATTCTTGCCGTTCTCCTCCCTTAGCTCCGTCTTGTAATGACCAGCAAAATAGCCGTATGCCTCCACATCTCCGAGGAACACGTGACCGGGCTTGGAAGCCTGGTACTCCTTCACCAGAGACTCGATGGCGGTGAAGTAACTCTTTAGCCGGTTCGCTGCGGATTCTCCCTCGTAGTCCGAGGAGTTGTGGGTATTGGGGGAATACCAGATGGGGTGATGCAGGACAAACTTGGCCTCAGGGAATTCCGACAAGAGCTGATCAATGACCCTCTTGAGATTGTCGTGATAATCCCCCGCCGCCACAGGTGAACCCGTCGGTCCTTTGTTGGCGCTGTCGTTGGTGCCCAACATGATGGGAAACATGAGCTGTCCAGGATGCTCGGCGCTCAACCGTTTTGCTTCCGGCGGAATGGCAGCGAAGTACTTGGTCTTGAAAGGCTGGAAGTCAAAAGTCGTCGCACCGCTGTGGCCTTGGTTGGAATAATACACCTTGATATCCGGCTTCAGCTTCTTGAGCTCCCCTACCGCCTTCTCCGTGATCTTGGCTCCGGCGGTGATGCTGTCGCCAATGAAGACAACGTTGATGGCTGGCGTTTGTGAGAACGCGGTGAAAGCAAACGCTGCGAAGACGAGCGTGGAAAGGAAAAGACGTTTCATGGT
Source organism: Verrucomicrobiaceae bacterium (assembly GCA_028293175.1). Classification (GTDB taxonomy): domain Bacteria; phylum Verrucomicrobiota; class Verrucomicrobiia; order Verrucomicrobiales; family Verrucomicrobiaceae; genus CAINXC01. Next base: position 9,325 of record JAQGPI010000142.1, read on the forward strand.
AAGGTAATGGATAAAGAAGGATCACTTCGCAAACAACTCATTCGCTGCCTTGCTGAAGATGCCTTTCGCGGAGAGAAAACAGACGCGGGCTCATAGGAGGAGAAAAGAGACGCGCTTTGCCGCGCTGATCCTTCAGCCCTTCTTCCGTCCCGTCAGTTCCAGATACACGTCCTCCAGCGACTGCTTTTCCTCGCCCCAGCTTTCCACGCGTACACCGCCTTCCACCAGTGCCTTTACAAAGTCAGGGCCGGTAACTTCATCTGGCAGTTCCACCGTGCCTTTTTTGCTGAAGGCCGCTTTCATTTTGAAGGCCACGGCATCGGCTTCGCGAATGTCCGGCGTCTCCAACTTGTAGCGCGGGCGCTTCCTTTTATCGGCAGTAGCGCCCACAGGGCCCTCGAATACCTTGCGGCCTTCCTTCAGGATCACGCAGCGGTCACACATCTGCTCCACCTCGCCCAGCAGGTGGGAATTGAGCAGGATGGTCATGCCCATCTCCTTGCGCAGGCGCAGCACCGTCTCGCGGAATTCGCGGATACCTTCGGGATCAAGGCCGTCCGTCGGTTCATCCAGCAGCAGCACGCGCGGGCGTGGCAGCAAGGCCTGGGCAAGCGCGAGACGCTGCCGCATGCCGTGGCTGTAAGTGCCAGTCTTGGTCGACGCGGCTATGGTGAGGTTTACCAATTCCAGCACACGCGCCGCTTCCTTTTCATCCCACCAGCCAGACAGCGAACACAGCACGCGCAGATTTTGCCAGCCGGTGAGGTAATCATAAAACACGGCAGCCTCAAAGATTGCCCCAATATTGACCAGGGCCTTGGCGCGTTCAAGCTGCACCGAATGCCCGGCAATCCGCACCTCCCCCTGATCGGGCCGCACCATGCCCAGCATGATGCCCAGCACCGTCGATTTGCCGGCGCCATTGTGCCCCAGCAGGCCCACGATCTCACCTTCGCCAACCGAAAAGCTCACATTGTTCAGCGCCGTCTTGGTGCTGCCACTGTAGCGCTTCTGGAGGTTTTTCACTTCGATCATGATGGGTAAACTGGCATGCCTTGGCGCGGACGTCACGCTTATTGAGGGTTGCAAACAGAGCGGTGCATTCGGTGCTGGAAGCACGTAGTAATCTGGCTATGAATGCATCTTCGCTTCGATCATCACGTTTCCAAGCTTATGCTCCGTCCACTTCTCTTCGTCATCGCCCTCGTGCAATGGCTGGCACTATCCGCCAGCGCTGCAACCCTCGTGGGCACCTTCCTCGCCTCTATTGACGACCATGCGACCGTGTTTGTGAACGGGTCAAAGGTCTTCCACGGCGACCTGGGCACCTCCCGCTCCGGCCAGACCACTCTCAATGTGGGTGATCGCGTGATCGTCCATATGTCAAACGATCAAGGTCCCAAGCATCTGCTCCTGGTGTTCGCCACCACGGATGGCAAACAAATCGTCAGCTTTCGCGCGAGCGATTTCCACATTGTACCTGAGCTAGGTGTTAATACCTTTGACGGCGGGCAGTTCCCCAAGTGGACAAAGCAGGCCAGAAAACTCCAGGGAACCAAAGGCCTGGACCGTGAGGTCAAAAACTACTCTGAAAGGGTATGGGGCGATTTGGACAAGTGCACGCTGGCATGCGTCATCACCGCTCAAATGGTCACCCCGCGCCCTCGGTAAAGGTTACCGTCCCTTCAACAAGTCGAACACCGTGACCATGCCCTTGAGCTTGCCCTCGGCATCCATCACCACGGCCTTGGTCGCGCCCGAGTGCATAAAGTCCTCCATCATGTCCACCACCTTGGTTTCGGCGGTGACTTTGAAAGGCACAACCAGGGGCAGTTCGCTAATCTTGTGCTCGCAGTCCAGGCCATGGTTTTTCAGCCACTCATAGGCCGCCGAGCGGCGCAATAATCCGAGCACCTTGCCATCCGCATCCAGCACCGGATACACACTGTGGGGATGCTTCTGGAACTCATCAATCGCTTGGTTGATGGACCATCCGGCGCTGATCGTCGTCAGGTCCGCAGACATCACATTTGCCACCGTTCCCTGCCGCGCTTCATCGGACATAGCCTCGACCGTTTCCTTCACTTGTGAAGGCAGCGCATAGTTTTCCGCCGTTTTTTGGAAGAGCTTGTTG
>JAQGPI010000165.1 GCA_028293175.1 Verrucomicrobiaceae bacterium
TCAGCTAGTGCGGAGAGTTCATCGCCTGACAGAGGCATTTCAGCTTCCAGGCGACGAGTGAACTTGATTACCTGCCGCTTTTCTTGCGGTGGCAGGGCACCAATCTCCGCAATGATCTGGGTGGCAGTCATGGCTTCAGTGTAAGAGATTACCGGGGAAGAGGTCAACGATTCACACCCGGATCATGTCCTTCACCACCTGGAACCACAGGAAGAGGCAGCCGCGCCAGGAATAGCGGATGAGGCCGTCGCCAGCGGGTTCTAGAACGCCCACACGCACGTTGTGGTCGATCTGCCCCTTCATGTCGCGCAACACATATTTGCTCAGGTCATCGGGATCGAGTTCTTCTAAGGTCTCGGGCAGCACCGCATTGGCCTTCATGAAAGCGGCGTGGCTGGTGAGCAGATCTTCAAAAGAAGCGGCATCGACGTATCGGTTCACCTGATGCTCAGGAGAGAACTTCATGGTGAAACTGAACGGGTAATTCGAGGTGGTGTAAATGTGGCCGTCGGCCCTGCGGGAAGTGAGGCTTACGTATGAGATGGCAAACTCCTCCTGCGTGGCGAGGATGATCGCGGCCTGGATGCGCTGCTCCTTGTGATAGAAAAGGCGCATGAAATGATCGGTTTCGTCCCACTTCCAGCCGGTGTCATCTGTGGCTACAAATGCAGCGTTCTCGGCTTCGGAGCTGAGCTCATCTAGATCGGGAAATTGGTCTCGTGAGGGCGGAAAGCGGTGTTTGATCTCGCTTTCCGTGGGGAAACGCAGCTTGCGCACGCGGCCCAGAATCTCCAGCCAGGGGAGGAAAAACCAAATCAGTAGGGCGGCTGCCCCTGCCACATGGCTGCCGGTGAGAAAGAAAGCCCCTAGGTACGTGGCCACCAGCATAGCAATCCAGCCTGCCTTGGCGATATAGCGGTTTTCAAAAGTGCGACAGGCGTAAGCAAGGACGATAAGCCCGACGACGATGAGGAATTGCGGCATGTAGTGTTCGTGACCAACGGCCAGAGTGTTAGCGTGATGAGATACTAAAAAGCCTCGCGATTCTAAAATTTCAACAACTCCTCACCCATTCGTTGCCACAATCGACGTCCCGGCGTACCGTTCCCGCCTTTTAGTGGCCTTGCTGGCACGTAAAGTATCCCTATACCTCACAATTTTTTTCTTATGGAATGGCTCTCTAATATTCCCGTTATCGGTCCTGTTCTGCACTTCCTGGTCATTTTGCTGGAAGTCATGCTGGTGTTCAATCTCCTCATCCTCGTGCATGAGTGGGGTCACTTTCTGGCGGCGCGCTGGCGGGGGTTGAAGGTGGAAAAATTCTACATCTGGTTTGGCAAGCCCATCTGGAAAAAAACGATGAACGGCGTTGAGTATGGCATGGGCAGCATCCCGCTGGGCGGCTTCGTGGCCCTGCCGCAGATGGGCCCTATGGGCGGCATCGAAGGAGACGACGCCAACGGCGAAAAACTGCCCGCCATCAAACCGCTCGATAAAATTATTGTCGCCTTTGCCGGTCCGCTGTTCAGCTTCCTCCTTGCCTGTTTGTTCGCCGTGCTGGTGTGGCAGATCGGCATGCCTGACCGTCGCATCCACACCACCACCATTGGATGGGTGAAGGCCGGTTCCCCTGGTGACAAAGCAGGCCTGAAGCCGAACGACAAGATTCTAGCCATCGACGGCACTCCAGTTGAAAGCTGGGACGAGCCTGTGAACAGCGTGAAGGAACGCATTGCCTTCAGTAAGAGCCCCAAAATTGCCTTCACCGTTCAGCGGCCCGGTGAGGCAGTTCCAAGGGTAATCGAGAGCGGCTACGATGTGGAAGCCGGCACCCTGTTTTCTCGTCGAGGCCTGCGCACGGTGGGATTGATCTGGACCGAGGAAGCCAAGGTGTACGACGTGTTGAAAAACAGCGCCGCCGAGGCCGCCGGTTTGAAAAAAGACGACGTGATCACCGCCCTCAACGGCGCGCCGCTTTACTCGCACTTCGCCGTCTATGACGTGTTTGAAGGGAAGGCAGATGCCACCGCCAAGCTGACGGTGCAGAGAGACGGCAAGACCTTCGATGCCACCATTACGGGCCGCAGTCCCACCAAGCCGGAAAAGCTGCCTGAAGAATGGAAGGGCCTCGCCCATACGGGGCTACTTTTCACTGGCGTCACGAAGGAAGAAGCCATTGTGAATCCTCCTCCCGGCCGCCAGATCAAGGACGCCGCTACGATGATGGCCAATACTTTCGGTGCCGTCTTCGGCAGCCGTGGTGATGTGGGCATCCAGCAGATGGGCGGCCCGGTGAAGATCTTCTCCACCTACTACCAGCTTTTCACCCTGCCCAGCGGCTGGAAACTGGTGCTGTGGTTCAGCGTCATCCTCAATGTCAATCTGGCGCTCATGAACTTGATTCCTTTCCCGGTCTTCGATGGCGGCCACATCGTCATGGGCATCGGCGAAATGATCCGCCGCAAATCTGTGTTGCCCTGGGTCATCATGGAAAAAATCCAAATGGCCTGCGTGATCATGCTGCTGGGCTTCTTTGTGTACGTGACTTGGTTTGACACCTTCGACCTCGTCGGCAACGGCAAAAAGAAGGACGCCGATCCCAAGCTCAAGATCGAGGACATCCAGTACCCGGCGAAGTAAGTCCGGCCTTCGAAACGGAAACTCCCCCGCATTTTGAAGATGCACGGGGCGTTAGCCACGCTACTCTGCGCGCCTTTATGCTCAGAGCTGGTATCGTCGGTCTTCCAAACGTGGGTAAATCCACCCTTTTCAATGCAATCACGCGCACGCGGAAAGCGCAGGCTGCAAACTATCCTTTCTGTACGATCGACCCGAACATCGGCGTCGTCACCGTGCCGGACGAGCGCCTCGCCGTGCTTTCCAAGATCAGCGGCTCCAGCAAGCTGATCCCAGCCGTCATCGAGTTCGTGGACATCGCAGGCCTCGTCAAAGGCGCGAGCAAGGGCGAAGGCCTGGGCAACCAGTTCCTGGCGACCATTCGTGAAGTGGACGCCATCGTTCACGTCGTGCGCTGCTTTGAAGACGGCGATATCCATCACGTGGAGGGCAACGTCGATCCCGTGCGCGATATCGATGTGATCAATTCCGAGCTCATCGTGGCCGACCTGGAAAGCGTGACCAAGCGCCGTGGCCGTGCGGAAAAGGAAGCCAAGCGTGGCAACAAGGAAGCCGCCGCTGAGTTCGCCTTGGTGGAGAAACTGATCCCGCATCTGGACGATATTCGCCCCGCGGTCACCCTGGAATTGAACGAGGATGAGAAGAAGCTGCTAAAGTCCTTCTTCCTGCTTTCCGCCAAGCCGGTCATTTACGCCTGCAACGTGAAGGAGTCCGATCTCGCCACTGCTTCCAACGATCCTGACTCGCAGCCCTTCGTCGCCGCCGTGCGCAAGCATGTGGCCACCATGCACAGCGCCGCCGCCATCGTGATCAGCGCTTCCATCGAGAATGAACTCGTCGATCTGCCTGAAGAAGATGCCAAGGCTTACCTATCTGATCTGGGCGTGTCGGATTCCGGCATTAGCCGCTTGATCAAGGGGGTGTATGAGCTGCTAGGCTTGCAAACCTATCTCACTACCGGTGAAAAGGAAACCCGCGCCTGGACCATCATCAAAGGCATGAAGGCCCCGCAGGCCGCCGGCGTGATCCACAGCGACTTTGAGCGCGGCTTCATCGCCGCTCAGATCGTGCTGTTCGACGACCTCGTGCATTACGGCTCCGAAGCCAAGTGCCGCGAAGTGGGCAAGCTGCGCATCGAAGGCAAGGAATACGTCATGCGCGACGGCGACGTCGTGGAGTGGCGGTTCAACGTGTAGCGCACGAAGCGTCCATCATCTTCGCTCAGCGGAACCGCTCCGGCACGAAGCTCAGGTCCGTGGCTTCATCCACCGCGAGCTTGATCTGTGCCTGGATGATTTCGGTCCTCACGGGTGGCTGGTAGTCGCCCAAGGCGGTGGCGAGGGCTTGCTCCGGTGATGAGGCCGAGGTCTTCGTGGCACGGTAAATCTTCACGGACAGTGCCTCTGCTGCGCCCGGTGTGAGCAGATCGGGGATGGAGGCTTTCAGCGCTTCCGGCACGGTTTCTGGCAAGGCCAGACCACGGCGTTTCGACAGGGCGCGGATCAGCTTGTAGCCTTCCTCCGGCGTCGCGGTAGGGAAGAGGGGAATCTTTACGTCCACGCGACCGGGCCGCTTCAGGTCCACCTCCACCAGGTCGGGTCGGCTAGTGGCGAGCACCCATAGCACGCGCCCACGGTTGCGGCTGTTGCTCATCTGTTCCGCCATCATGCCATAGACACGGCCACCCACGCCGCTGTCGCCATCACCGCCGCTACGCCGGCCCAGTGCCTGATCGGCTTCATCGACAAAAACAATACAGCGACCGAGCGCTTCCAGCAGGCGGAAAATCTTCTCCAGATTGCTCTCCGTGCTACCCACCCATTTGTCGCGGAAGTTCTTCATCTTCACCACCGGCACACCCGCCTCACCGGCGAGGCATTCGACCATGAAGGTCTTGCCAGTGCCTACTGGCCCGCAGAAAAGATAGCCCATGGGCAAGGCCGCCAGATCACCCTGCTGCCAGAGCGCGATGTCCTGGCGCAGCCATTTTTTGATGGCTTCCTGACCGTGCAAATCTTCCAGCGAACGGTCCGTTTTGATGAACTCAATGAGTCCTCCTGCGTCCTTTTCAATGAGCTCCTTCTTGAGCGCCACGAGGTCCTTGGAGTTCAAGGGCTGGCCGCGATGCTGACGCGTTTGCAGCAAGGTTTCCACCGAGTTCAGCGTGGCTCCGGCAAGGGCCGCGGCAGGCTCGGCAAGTTTGGCGGCGAAGGGCTCCAGCGGCACCGGCCATTTCGTTTGCAGCA
>JAQGPI010000169.1 GCA_028293175.1 Verrucomicrobiaceae bacterium
TCGGGGGGCTACGGCCTGGGTCTGAAGGGCCTGCTGCGCGGTCGCGAAGCTCCTGCACGCAGTCCCATGCCGGCGGATAAAGCTTGGGGCAACTACGAGTGGCAGGTGAAGCCCACGGCACTCCCCAGTGATGATCTCTCCGTGCTGAACTACGACCTGCTGAGCAGCTATGTGGACATTGATGTGGGCCGCGACGGCACACGGCCCATGGACATCTCCTCCGCTGACGTGAAAATCGAAATTTGGTCCGGCCACTTAGGCCGCATTGCCAGCAAGGACGAGACGGCACCGGCCTTGGTACAGACCTTGAACATGAACTTTCCGCCAAACACGGTGAAGGCGCCCACTCTGGTGCGCAATCCCATCCAGGCGGCTACTCCCGCCTCGGATCTCCGCCCCGCCGTGGAGCCTCCGTCGTGGTGGACTTTCCACTCGCGTGGTTGCATGGGCTTCAATGTCGACACGCTGGTGGGCACGGACAAGAAAGCTCCCGTCGCCGATGCAACTCTGCGCGGCCGGTATTTCCATCACAACGTGGACCCTCGCGTCGGCCAGGAGCCACGTCGAGGTTGCTTCTTTTACGGCTTTGATGCCTCGGATGCGGGCGCGCCGCGTCTGTTTCGTCCGCAGCATCATTCCGGCGGATCCGCGGACGTTATCAACCTCGCGGAGGAAGAGGAAGGCAGCGATGTAGTCCAGACGGTGACACTTAAACAGGGTGATGCGCGTCTAGCCGCCGCCCTGCCTATTGTGGGGCCGGACCTGTGGCAGCGACACCGGTATTATGGCCAGCGGCGTCTAGCTCACAGCTTCAGCAATTTCGTCTCCAATCATCTGCCCGGCTATGACTACGGCGGCACCAAGGACAAGGCTGACCGGCTTGTACCCGGTGCAGAGTATCCTAACAACCGGATGCCGGATTTGCCGTATTCGACGGAGGCAAAGGTTTCCTCGCAAGCTTACGGAGACTTCGATAACGGCCCCGGCCAGACAAGAGACGGCGCTTACATCAACAAGGCGGACGAGGGGAACCTGAGCACCAAAAACGGCGTCGCCTATTTTGGTGACGCGGGCGGCCATGTCACGGCCGGCGAGACTTTCTTTGCGCCCAACCGCATGATCCCCTCGTCTGTGATGTTTGGCTCGCTACCCAGCGGTGTGAAGGCCGGGCAAGCTTGGCGCACGCTCCTCTTTCGCCCGCAGCAGGATCATCCCGGCGGACCAGCGAAGGCGGGCGGCACCGATCCGGCGGACCACCTTATGCTGGAGTTCTTCTGGATGCCCGTGGTAGAGCCTTATGCCATCAGCGAGCCGCTGGTCACTGCTGGCAAGATCAACCTCAACTATCAGATCTTTCCCTTCACCAACATCCGGCGCGCCAGCGGCCTGCACGCCGTGCTAGCTGATACGGACATCGCCGCTGTCCCGACGGAAGATGCGCCGAACTACAAGACGCTGCCAGCTGCTGCCAACCCCGATACTTTCTGGGGCAAGGATCAAGGCAAGACCTGGCACTACAAGGTGGACGTTGAGAAGACGCTGGCCCAGTTCGAAGACCGTTTCAGCCGGGGAGAAGGCTTCATCAGCCCGAGCGAAATTTGCGACATCCATCTGGTGCCGAAGGATGCCGGCATCTCCGCTGAAAAGGAAAAAATCGCAGCGGACATGGCCGCCTTCTGGAGCCAGCACCGGCTCACCGGCGACAACACACGGGAGCGTCCGTATGCGACAGTGTATCCACGTGTCACCACGCGTTCAAACACCTTCCGCATTCACTATGTGGCCCAGTCACTGGCCAAGGCCCGCTCCTCGCCCGTGGATCAGATCGGCCCGCAGGACCAAGTGCGCGGCGAGTACCGCGGCTCCGCGCTGATCGAGCGCTACCTCGACACCACGGACACCACGCTTCCCGATTTCCCCGGCCAAGCTGCCACGTCCGCGCCCTCCCCAGTTTCGCTCGACAGCTACTACCGCTTCCGCGTTTCCGAAAACCACAAGTTCGGCTCCTGAACCCTCTTTCTCCCCCATGAAAACGTATATCACACAATCCCCGCACAAGCGTGTCCTCCCAGGCTTCTCATTGATTGAAGTCACGCTTGCGCTGGGCATCAGCATCCTTGGGATCACCTCCGTTCTGGGCATGCTGCCACAGAGTCTCGAAAGCATACGCAAGGCAAGTGACCTCACGGCCGACACGCACATCGTTGAGCAGTTGCTGGGGGCCGTCGCACAGGCACCGTGGCGAGATGCCTCAGGTGCCGATTTACTGGCCTATTCCTATAATGGGCGGCGTTGGTACTTTGATTCCGGCGCTCAAGAATTGAAGACACGGGATGCTAGTGCCGAAATGTCCTATGTGGCGCAGGTGACTGTGGCGGAAGCCGGTGCCTCACTGCCTGGCGGCGAACCCGATCCAGGACTGCGCCGCATCACTATCAAGGTCCGCAGCGGCCCTGTAAAAGACTTCAACTTTGACCAAGCGACACCACGCAGCTACTACAGCTACTCCGCCCTGGTTTCCCGCACCGCGCGATGAGACTTAGTTTACAATCGTTGCCAGTGCGCGGGCGTGCCCGCCATGGATTCACCCTGGTGGAGATCATCGTGGCCACTGCCGTCCTGTCGCTGCTCATGGTGGCGATGATGTCCACCCTGGGCACGGTGCAGCGCTCGTTTCAGTTCACCCGCGCACGGGTAGATCAGTTCAGGGAAGCCCGACGCGCGCTGGACCTGATCAGCACCACCTTGTCCCAGGCAACGCTCAATTCTTACCAGGACTATTATTACACTGGAACACAGTCCAATATACCTCCCGCCACTGGCTCCGGCGCACCTGCCGCCTATGTGCGCCAGTCCGAGTTGCAGTTCCGTGTCGATGCCGCTGCCAGCACTTTTGGCACCACCGGTTCGCCGGTTGAAGCGCCCGGCCACTCCGTCTTCTTCCAGGCTCCGCTCGGCCTTACCGCCGACGGCAGCTCATTGGGTGGCTTGCTGAATGCACGAGGCTACGGGATCGTCTTCAGCGGCGATGACAAGCGCCGCCCGGCCTTCGTCAATGGCTATGACATCCCGGTGAAACGCCGCTACCGGCTCGTCGAATACCGCCCCACGGCGGAGTATCAAAGCGCCACCGCAGGAGGCAACACCATCTACAATCATCCTGCCGACTGGTTCACCCTGGCCATGGGCAATTCCTGCCGCGTGGTGGCCGATAACATCTTGCTGCTGCTGCTATCGCCGCGCAGTTCATCGCAGGGAGCGGGCGGCGCGGTGGAACCCTGGTCCATCGCCCCCCATTATCATTACAACTCGCTGGATTCGGACAATTCCACGGCGGCCGTCGACGGTTTGCTAGTCCGCACCGATGGCACGGTGGCGCAAGGTACCCAGCACATGCTGCCGCCCTTGATTGCCGTCACCCTAGTCGCCCTTGATGAAACCTCCGCCCAGCAATGGTCCGCCCGCCGTGGCGATAACGGTGTTGATGTGCTGTCCGAGGCGCACGCCGCTTTCACCGATGCCAGCCGCTACGAATCGGACATGGGCGCCCTGCGTGACTACCTGCAAAAGCAGAAACTCAATTTCCGCATCTTTAACAGCACCGTCGCTCTGCGCAACGCCGTCTCAGAACGCTAAAACGCAATCTCAATGCAAGCTACCCACCTCCTCCTTCGCGCCCGGCCACGAGCCTTCACCCTCATCGAAATCTTGCTGGTGGTGCTCATCCTCGGCGGGCTGCTCACCATCACAGCGCCTGCCATCCAGGGCGTGGTCGCCTCTTCACGCCTGCGCGATTCCGCCAGTGTCATCGCCAGCGAACTCTTTGAAGCACAGCAGCTCGCCATCACACTGGGTACTGAGACGGAGGTGCGCTTCTACCAGTTGCCCGATCCCATGGATTCAGACCCTGCGCCCCTGATTCGCAAGTTGCAGGTGCTTACTCTCAGCCAGCCTGCGGACGGGCCCCAAACAGGCAAAAGCGATGGCGGGGTGTTCGTGCCCACGGGCTCTCCCGCCAGTCTCGGCGGCGGGGTGATGATCAGCTCATCCTCCTCCCTTTCCTCCATCGTCGGCCTCGGGTTTCGGACAGATAAAGACGACCGCATTGGCCGCTTTGTCGCCGTGCGTTTCCATACCGACGGCTCCACTAGCCTATCCCCAGAGAAAGAGTGGTTTCTGACGGTTCTTGAACGCAAGGCCAGCAGAAGTCCGGTGAAGCCAAAGAATTTCGTGACTCTCCAAATCGACGCAGCCTCCGGCCACGTGCGCAGCTTCCAGCCGTAAGCTTTTTGGTTTCCCACCTGTCAGTTAAAGTTCACGACATTGATCTTTCCGACGAGGGTTCCGCGGGGTGGCGAAGCGACTACCTCGGACCGCCCGCTGGTCATGTCATGTGACCAGAGTTTTTAGGTAGGGAGTCGATGCTGTTGGCGTTTATCCATGACACAATGCATTCCATTCTCATCATCGGCTGCGGCAGCATCGGCGAGCGCCACCTGCGCTGTTTTCAGAAGACGGGCCGCTGCACTGTAGTTGCCTGTGACACCAGCCAGGCGCTGCTCGCAACCATGCGGGAAAGGTATGCGGTGCCCACCTTCAGCTCACTGGATGAGGCGATGGCGGCAGGCAGCTACGATGCGGCGGTGATCTGCACGCCTGCCAATCTGCATCTGCCCATGGCGATGAAGCTGCTGCGCGCGAACCTGGACCTCTTTATTGAAAAGCCGCTGGCCATTGATGCGGTGCTCGTGCCTGAAACACGGCAAGTGATCCAGCAGACCGGGAAGCATGTGGCCGTGGCCTACGTGTACCATTCCATGCCGTGGGTGGCCGGCGCGCGGGAATATGTGAGAAGCGGTGCACTGGGGAAGATCCTGCACGCCTCCGTCGACTCCGGATAGCATTTTCCCACCTTCCGGCCCGCCTACCGCGACATCTACTATGCGCGGCACGAGCTGGGCGGTGGCACCATTCAAGATGCGCCCACCCATCTGGTGAACGGGATCGAATGGATCGTGGGCCCTTGCACGCGCGTCTTCTGCGATGCCGCTCACCAAGCCCTAGAAGGCGTAACCGTTGGGGACACCGTGACAGCAAGCGCACGCCACGGCAACGTGCTCGTGAGCTATACGATGACACAGTTCCAGCCCCCCGACGAGCATACGCTCCTTATCAACGGCGAGCGGGGCACCGTGAAAATCGAACTGCACGAGCGCCGCTGGGGAGTGATGAAACATGGGGAACCCGGATGGACCTGGCATGCGTCCCCCTCTGTGGCGCGGGACGATCTCTTCATCTCCCAGGCCCATTCCTTCCTCGACCTCATGGAAGGCAAGGATTCCCCCCCTCTGCACCTTTGAAGAGCCCGGCGCTCCGCCGCCACCGGCCTGCCGGTTGTCATCGAATGATCACCGCCGCCTTCGAGCACAGACGACGCCATCTGGAACTAGCGGACTGAATAACACCAGGTGTCTGTCCCCTTGTTGGCAAGCAAAAAGCAGTCCCTAGAACGCTCAGAACTTAGTGTTTAGGTGAGGAGCGGACAGCTGCTACAGTCCGCGCCGTAACCTCTGCTATATCGGCCTTTCCAAGCCTTTGAGGGGCGTGAAAAGGAGGTGGCGGACAGAGAGGGATTCGAACCCTCGGTACCGATGAAGGTACACACGCTTTCCAAGCGTGCTCATTCGACCACTCTGACATCTGTCCTTCTGTGTTCCTTAGACTCGCTTTTGCGGCGAGCGGGCGGTACTGTGCCGCCTTGGCCGCAATCGGCAAGTTGAATTTAGCCCGGATTGACACCGAATCTCCGCTAGGGGCGAAGTTCGCCTTGCCAAATACCCGTCCGCCCCGATAATCCCGGCCCTTCCGGTCCCTGTAACTGCTCCGAAGACCGGTTTGAATGGAGCACGCAACGAGTCTCACAAGTAGAGGCGCGCCCTGCGGTTTTGTCTAGAATACTTGAACCCAGATAACTGTTACATGAGTGCACAAACACTGTCGGAGATGATCGCGGCTTCCTTCCGCTCTCTCCACGAGGGATCCATCGTCAAGGGTCGCATCCTCGAAATCAAGCCCCAGGTCATCCTGGTCGACATCGGCTACAAGTCCGAAGGCGCCATCCCCTCCTCCGAGTTCGAAGACGAAGACATCCAGGTGGGTGACGAAGTCGAAGTCCTGCTGGAACGTCTCGAAAACGACGAAGGCATGGTCGTCCTCTCCAAGGAGAAGGCAGCCCACAAGCAAAACTGGGAGAAGATCGCGAAGGTCTTCCACGAAGGCGGTCTCGTCCGCGGCAAGGTCAAGATCGTCGTCAAAGGCGGCCTCATGGTCAATGTCGGCGTCGTAGCTTTCCTCCCCGGCTCGCAGATCGACATCCTCCCGCCGAAGGATCTTTCCGAGTACGTCGGCAA
>JAQGPI010000179.1 GCA_028293175.1 Verrucomicrobiaceae bacterium
GTCGCTGGCCGAGCAGGAGCACCTGCCGTTCAAGTTCCTTGAAGCCATCCTGTTCGAACTGCGTGGCGCGGGCTATGTGGAAAGCCTGCGCGGCAAGCACGGGGGTGCGCGCCTGGCCCGCCCCATGAAGACCATCAAGATGGGTGACGTGGTACGCCTGATCGACGGCAAGCTGGCCCCCATCGGCTGCGCCAGCGAAACCGAATACGAAAAGTGCACCTGTCCTGATGAACTGCACTGCGGCCTGCGCATGCTCATGATCGATGTGCGCAATGCCATCGCCAACATCCTTGACCGTTACACTCTCGACCACGTCGTCGAAGTGACCCTGCGAAAACAGGAACTCGACACTGCCGCCAAACCCAAGTCCAAAAAGAAAACCGCCACCGAACGCCACGCCGATCCTGCGGACGGCTTCCTGGCTGCACTGCTGGACACCAAATCCGCCTGACAAACCCGCCTTCTCCCATGAGTGACACCGCCACATCTGCTGAAACCGAGACCGAATCCTGGTTCGAAATCGTGAAACAAAAAGTCGCCGCCATGCGCTTCGGCTCCGTGCAAATCGTCGTCCATGAGGGTCGCGTGACCCAGGTGGAAAGCACGGAGAAAACTCGTCTCCCAAGTGAGCCGGCAACAGCCCGCCGCTAGACGTAACTCTCTATAGATGCCTTTTCCTGTGCTCATGGTTGGATCAGGAATCAGGGGTCGCCGGCCTGTCTTCCGGCGGCCCCGCCCCCTTTAAAAATCCTTCACTTCTCACCCCCATGTCCTACTTTAAAAACATCGTTGAATCCGTCGGTCACACGCCGCTGATTAAGCTGAACCGCCTGGGTGCCGGGCTGCCCGCGACCATCGCGGTGAAGGGCGAATTCAAAAATCCGCTGGGCAGTGTGAAGGACCGTATCGGCCGCGCCATGATCGAGGCGGCGGAGAAGTCCGGCGAGCTCAAGCCTGGCGGCGCCATCATCGAGCCCACCTCCGGCAATACTGGCATCGCGCTGGCCTTTGTCGCAGCGGCCAAGGGCTACCCGCTCACCCTCACCATGCCCGAAAGCATGAGTATCGAGCGTCGCACGCTGCTGGTGCTGCTGGGAGCAAACTTGGTGCTTACCCCAGCCAAGGAAGGCATGAAGGGCGCAATCAAAAAGGCCGAAGAACTCCAGGCTGCGAACCCCGATGCGTGGATTCCGCAGCAGTTCAACAATCCTGCGAATCCCGAAGTGCATCGCCAGACGACCGCCGAGGAAATCTGGGAAGATACCGAAGGCGAGATCGACATCTTCGTCTCGGCTGTGGGCACCGGCGGCACCATCACCGGCGTGAGCGAAGTGATCAAGCAGCGCAAACCCTCGCTCAAGTCCATCGCAGTAGAGCCCTCGGCCTCGCCGGTGATTACACAGACGCTGGCGGGTGAACCCATCGTGCCCGGTCCGCACAAGATCCAGGGTACCGGCGCGGGCTTCGTGCCGAAAAATCTGAACCTCGCCATCATTGATGAAGTGATCCAGGTGACCAACGAAGACGCCATCGCCACCGCCCAGCGCCTCGCCATTGAGGAAGGTCTGCTGGTGGGCATTTCCACCGGCGCCAATGTGTGGGCCGCCCTGCAAGTGGCCGCCCGGCCTGAGAACGCTGGCAAGCTGATCGTGACGGTCGGTTGCAGCACGGGTGAGCGCTATCTTTCTACTGCGCTGGCCGATGAGGCGAGGAACAAGGTGACGGCGTAAAGGCTTTGCACAGGGCCGCTCGCCCCTCACCTCTTATCCTCTCCCGCCGGGAGAGGACGACCATTTTGAGTACGTTCACGCCTTCCATTTTTAGGTTACCTCAACGCAAACTCCCTCTCTTCGGGGTGAGGGGTGAAACGGCTCCAGCGCACTGACATTCTTATCGACCTGTATTTTACGGCTCCCTCCTCCCTCCCCAAATGTACGGCCTCCCACACATGGAATTCACCGGCGGTTCCGCCACGCTGACTGCGCCCGCAAGGCAGCGTGTACCGGGGCCTACGTGGAGGTTGCGCAGCAGGGCGCACCGCGTGTTATTCCCGGCCCGCGTGACTGAGACCTCCGACACCCTTTTCATCCCCAAGATCATTTCGAAACCGGCACGCCCCGGCTTCGGCATCAAGATCGGCATCTTCGCCGGGCTGCATGGGGATGAGGAAGCGGGCACCATCGCGGTGTACGACCTCATCCGCTGGGCCGCCGAGCAACCGGAAGAACTGAAGGATTTCGAACTGCATTTCTATCCCGTGTGCAATCCCACCGGCTGCGATGCCCGCACCCGGCACTCCCATCGGGGCCTGGATTTGAACCGCGAATTCTGGGTGGGCAGCAGCGAACCAGAGATCAAGTACCTGGAAGGCCAGCTCCGCGCCGAGCGCTACGACGGCATCATCCAGCTCCATAGCGATGACACCTCTCATGGCTGCTATGGCTTCGTCAGCGGCGCGCTGCTCAGCGAGAACGTACTGGCCCCTGCCCTGGCGGCCTGCGACCCCATTTTGGCGTGCAATCACGCCCAGACCATTGATGGCTTCCCCTCCGAAAGGGGCATCATCAAGGAAGGCTACCACGGAGTGCTCTGCGCTCCGCCGGAGCAACGGCCCCGGCCGTTTGAGGTGGTGTTCGAGACCCCCGGCCTTGCCCCTTTGGGCGAGCAGGTGGCAGCGACCATCACGGCGGTGAAGACGATTTTGGCGGAGTACCGCCAGCTTCAGGCTTACGCCGCCAATCTGTAAAGAAGTCTCCCCACAGCACAAGCTGCGGGCCTTTTTTGCCTGTTAATTCCCACTTGCGCTATCTAGATTCAACTCGTAGACATAACCACAGACAGACCAGTCCACTGGACGCCTCCCCAAATGAAAACGACATCCTCTGCTCCCACCCTTCTGCGTACTGCACTCGCCGCCGCAGCACTCCTCCCGTTCCTCTCTTTCGCCGGCACCACTGAGAGTGCCAGCAAGGCCGTGCAGCCTGCTGCCGTTAAAGAGAAGTCTGAGTTCGACCGCCTCTGGAGCCTCGCGACTCTCTATAAAGATCCCTCCAATCCCTATGTGCAGGAAGTGCGCATCTTTGGCCGCCTGCATGGCAACTGGGCCGATGAAGAAACCAGCAAGGGCGACTGGGAAGGCTTCGAAGCACGCCGCGTGCGTGCCGGTCTCGCAGTGAAGTTCCTTGATGGCTTCGAGCTCAAGGGCGAATACCGTTTCATCACCTCCAACGAGCCCGTCGTGGGCCTTCCCGGCCTGACTGATGCGAACATCTCCTGGTCCATCGATCCGCGTTTCAAGATCACTGTGGGCAAGCAGCTCCCGCCTTTCACCGATGAAGGCCTCATCTCCTCCAACGAACTGCTCACCGTTGAGCGGTCCAATGTGGCCAACACCTTCTGGCTGGGCGAGGACAATTACGCCACCGGAGTCTCCATCTCCGGGGTGGCAGGCCCGTGGGAATACTATACGGGCGCATTCTCCGGCGAGCTGAACAAGGCGTTCAGCCGGTTCGAGTCCGGGTATTACTATGTGACAGGCATTGGCTACGATTTCAAAAAGCAGCTGAACTTTGATCGTGCCCTGTTCCGAATCGACTACGTGCATAACGACGGCGATCCAGGCAATGACGCGGTGAAGCCTTTCTCCAACACTGTGGATTTGGACGTGGTGCTGCGCAAAGGCCGCTACGGCCTCAACGCCACCGTCATCGGCGGCAGTGGCATCGGTGCGCAGCCGGATGTGTGGGGCCTCGACATCATGCCCACCTTCGCCATCACCAAGAAGCTGGAGTTCGTGGCGCGCTACACCTTCCTGGACAGCGCAGGCCCGGGCGGCATCAAGGCCGAGCGCCGTTATGAGAACGTGGTACCGGGCATCACCGGTGCCAGGGGCGACCGCTATCAGGCCATCTATGCCGGTATGAACTACTACATCTACGGCCACAAGCTGAAGCTACAAACCGGCGTGGAATACAGCATCCTGGATGACAGCTCCAGCAAGGACACAGGCTTCAATGCCTGGAGCTTTGTAAGCGGCGTTCGTTTCTCCTTTTAACCCTCCATTCCACCTTTCATATTCTTTTCCCCATGAACAGACGCCATCTCCTTTTGCTCTCGGCCAGCCTTGTCGCCCTTGCGGGTTGCAAACCTGCGGCGACGCCCGGCGCGAAGCCCGTGCTGCGCTTTGGTCACTTCCCCAATATCACCCATGTGCAGGGGTTGGTTGCCCATGCCTTGTCCCGTCAGGGCAAAGGCTGGTATGAGTCCCGCCTAGGGGTCGAGATTCAATGGTACACGTATAACGCCGGGCCGAGCGCCACGGAGGCAATCTTCGCCCGCTCGCTGGATGTGACCTACGTGGGCCCCAGCCCCACCCTCAATGCGTACGCCAAGAGCAAGGGCTCCGAGATGCGCGTGCTGGCGGGCGCTGCCAATGGCGGCTCCTCGCTGGTGGTGCGGCCAGCGGCGAACATCAATTCGCCTGCGGACTTCCGTGGCAAGAAGGTGGCCACGCCGCAGCTCGGCAACACCCAGGATGTGCAGGCCCGCGCGTGGCTTGCCAATCAGGGCTTCAACATCACGCTCACGGGCGGCGACGTGACCGTGCTGCCCATCCAGAATGCGGACCAGCTCGCGATGTTTACCAAAGGTGAAATCGATGCCGTGTGGACGGCTGAGCCCTGGGTGACACGCCTGGAACTCGAAGCCAATGGCAAGATCTTCCTCGATGACAAGGAAACCAATGTGACGCTGCTGGTCTCAAGTGCCAAGTTTGTGAAGGATCAGCCGGATCTGGCCAAGAAGCTGGTGGCGGCCCACAAGGAGCTGACCGCCTGGATCAAGGCCAATCCGAAGGAAGTGCGCGAACTGCTCAAATACGAACTGAAGGCCGAGACCAATTCCGAGCCGAAGGATGCACTGCTCGACAAGGCCCTGGGCCGGGTGGTGCTCACTGATGAGATTTCGCGGTCATCGCTCGACACGATGGTTCAAAGCGCACAAAAGGCAGGATTTTTGAAAGACATTCCGGACCTGACACAGCTCATTCCCTCGCTTTGATAGCGGCCCGCGCAGCAGGGGCACAGGTCCCTGCTGCTTCGCCCTCCCCATGAATCTCGTTACTGAACTCGCCAATCCCCCACCCGCAAAGCTGCACATCAATGGTGTGTCGAAGACCTTTACGACGCAGCGTGGCAGCGTGCACGCGCTCGACAAGGCGACGCTGACGGTGAGCGAGGGCGAATTCGTGTGTCTGGTAGGCCCCAGCGGCTGCGGCAAGTCCACCTTGCTCAATCTCATCGCCGGGCTGGACACCTTCGACAGTGGCACCGTGCAGATGGATGGCCAGCCGGTCACCGGCCCCGGTCGCGAGCGCATGATGATGTTTCAGGAGCATGCGCTCTTCCCCTGGCTGGATGTGATGGGCAACGTGCTGTTCAGCCTCAACCTCAAACCGGGCCTGAATAAGCAGGAGCACGTGGAAGTGGCCAAGTACTACCTGCAACTGGTGGGCCTGGAGCGCTTCATGCATGCGAATATCCATGAGCTTTCCGGCGGCATGAAACAGCGCGTGGCACTCGCCCGCGCCCTGGCTCCCAACCCGCGCGTGCTGCTGATGGATGAGCCGTTTGCCGCGCTCGATGCGATGACGCGCGAGCAGCTCTACGTGGACTTGCAGAAGATCTGCAAGGCGCGTGAGAAAACCGTGATCTTCGTCACGCACAACGTCCGGGAAGCCGTCTGCCTAGGCAACCGCGTGGTGCTCTTCTCCCCCAATCCGGGCCGTATCCGCGAGGAGTTCATCGTGAACCTGCCGCGTCCCCGCGACATCAATGATCCCGCGCTGGCTGGCATGGCCGGCGAGATCACCAAAGCTCTGAAAGGCCACACGGCCAAGCCTGCGGAAGAATAGGAGGCAAGTTGATGGTTGATAGCTGATAGTTGATGGACTGAGAACTGCCTCTTCACTATCCTGTCTGCCGCCTTCCCGTTTCCGTCCATCAACTATCAGCCATCAACCATCAACTTTCTCTAGTGAAACGCCTCCTCCTCGCCAGCCTGTTCTTCATTGGCCTCATCCTGATCTGGCACTTCATCGTGGTGGCTGAGATTTGGTCGCCTGTGCTGCTTCCTGGTCCTGCGTCCGTAGGTTCCTATCTCTGGGCCGCCGCCACCGACGGTTCTCTCGCCGAGGCCTCGTGGGTGACGATGAAGCGCCTCATGATCGGCTACCTTATCGGCTGCGTGATCGGTCTGCCGCTGGGAATGCTCACCGCCCGCAGCAAGACCTTGAACGATACGCTCGGCGTGCTCGCCCTGGGCTTGCAGACGCTGCCCAGCGTGTGCTGGGTACCCCTCGCGCTTCTGTGGTTTGGCCAATCCGAGAGCGCCATGCTTTTCGTGGTCATCATGGGCACGCTCTGGTCCGTGCTGATCGCCGTGGACAATGGCGTGCGCAACCTGCCGCCCATCTACACTCGCGCCGCCCGCACCATGGGCAGCAACGGCTTCCATACGCTGCGCCATGTCATTCTGCCCGCCTCCATGCCCTATGTGATCAGCGGCATGAAACAGGGCTGGGCCTTCGCCTGGCGCTCGCTGATGGCGGCTGAAATCTATGTGACGCTGCTCACCGGCTACGGCCTCGGCCACCTCCTGCACTTCGGCCGCGAACTCAACGCCATGGATCAGGTCATCGGCATCATGCTCATCATCGTGCTCATCGGCCTGCTGGCGGACAAGGTGCTGTTCTCGCCATGGGAACGGTTCTTGCACCGCCGCTGGGGATTGAACGGGTAGTTGACCCTGCTCATCGCCATCCGCCCATTTTGCGCATGAGTGCGCGGCAGTTGGCTTCCTGCGGATGGGGCTTGTGATTCAGGGCCCGGCTGGCGTTTGATCGTTCATCAGCCCATGAACGCCCAAGTCTGCCGCACGCTCTCCACCCTTTGTTTCCAGGCCGGAATCCTTTCCGTCATTCTTTCCATCATCATGTGGTGGTTTCTCGACCGCGATACGCCAGAAGCGGCGGCGCACGCGGAACGGTTCGGTATCTTCGTGGGGCTGTGGGCCCCCACCCTGCTAAT
Organism: Verrucomicrobiaceae bacterium; assembly: GCA_028293175.1. Taxonomy (GTDB): domain Bacteria; phylum Verrucomicrobiota; class Verrucomicrobiia; order Verrucomicrobiales; family Verrucomicrobiaceae; genus CAINXC01. Next base: position 7,086 of record JAQGPI010000179.1, read on the forward strand.
TCTTTCCAACCGGTTCGACCGCTATGCGGATCGCGCCAAGCCGCTTCCGGGACTGAGCGATGACATGACGCAGCCGTTGCCATGAGTGGGCGCACCCGAAGGGTGCCCACCACTTTCACGTCAATCTTCTCAGAACTCAATTCCCATCGGGGAGAGCACCACCCGACCGCTAAAGATCGGCGTGCTGGCAGCTGGAGGCAGCGGCGAGATGCCGGCATCCGGGAGCTGGGGCAACATGAAGTAGCCCACACCTTCGTCCGGCCGCGAACTGGCGGTATAGCGGTTCGGAATGATGAGGCCCTCGTAAGCGATAGGGTCGCGCTTGATGACGACGCCGTTAACCGTCTTCGTCAAATTAAGCGTGCCCTTGAAGGCGCCGCTGCTGGGAGTGATCGTAAGGGTGATCCTATAAGGGTTGGCGGAGGGAATGATCGGAGCAATCATGCCGCCCACCTTGACTCCCACATCCATTTCGATGTCGGAAGGAAGGCCAGCCTTTGAGAAGATGAGCGAGGCATTGTCCACGCCTGGAGAATAAACCATGCCCATGACCACGGCGGTGGCCGCAGGAGCAATGTAGCGCTGGCCGCGCAATCTCAGCGTGATCGGCTCCCAGCCTGCCGCGTAGGTGCGCGCTCCGATAGCAGTGGTATCCGGCAGTTTGTTCCAGGTGGTGTGGGTGCCACTGGCGTCACTGATCGAGTACTGTGGAGGAAGGTTTCCGCCCGTAGCGCCTGAGGCGGCATAGATGACTGGGATGCCCGTGATGGTGCCTTTGCCACCATAGAGCGAGCCGTACAGGAGACATTCGCCGCCCGTGCCAATGAAGCTGCTGCTGGTGTAGGCGAGGCTGCCATCACTGACCTTGCCAGCGGTGGTGACGGCACCCGTGGCAGTAACAGTTGCGGTGCCAAAGCCGGTGCCTTGAGGGAAGTTGGGGTCATTCACCCACGTTTCGTTGAGATCCAGGGCGAAGTTGTGTTTCCCTACATAGTTAGTGGCCGGAGTGAAGGCGCGCCAAGCGACGAGGCTAAGAGTGGTGGAATCCTCCCCACCGGGTGGTGTGGCGGTAATCTCGCCGCTCAAGGCCGGTGGTGAGTCAGTGGTATCAAAGTCGAACTCAAGTTCCGCCAGGGTATTGCCATTGAGAACAAGCGGCGTTTTCGCGGTCGCCGAGGTGCCACCGGTGACCTTTACTTGGCCGCTGATGGAAACAGGGGTCGTGCCGGTGATGATCTTGCCCGTGTACGTGCCCATGGCAGTGACGGTGATTTCCAGGCGGCTGCCGAGTGAACGATTTACGGCCTCGTCGCGGGAGATGAGCCCGTTCCAGATGCCCGCGATGCCAGGGGGAAGGGCGGTGATCGTTATCTTGACGCCGACGCTGGAGGTGGAACCCGCGCCATTGGTGGCGGTGATGGTCACCGGCTTGTTGGCAATGGCAAGGGTAGGATAGCCGCGGATATTGCCCGAGTCGGGATCGATCGTCAGGCCTGAAGGCAGCCCGACTGCGCTCCAAGTGGCCACGGGGGCTGAGCCCATAACAGTGGAAATCGCCTGTGAGTAAAACACACCCACCTGGCCTGCGGGCAACGAAATGGGGCCGAGCGTGGGCTTGGCGGTAGCGGTGGCCACACTGTAAACATTGCCGTTCTTCAAATCACTGCTGGCGGTTTGCAGGATCTGGCACTGGTAAATGCCCAGCGCGCCCGCTCCAAGCGGCTGCTTGAGCGTGAGGGTCTTCTTCGTCGCGTCGTACACCGTCGTGGCCGAGGCGGCCACTTCGGCCATGCTGCCATCTTTGTACCAGGCAAAGGTCAGCCCGTTACCCGCAGCGGCCTGGGTGAGCACCGCATCCCTGGTAGCCAGCCCGGCAATGTGGCGGCTCGTCTTCTCATACACACCGATCTCGATCACGCTGGTGGTGAAGGGCATGCCAGTGGGATTGTTGACCGTGCAGGTGTAGCCTCCCGCATTGGTGAGGGCGGCGGCAGGTACAAAAAGGGTGGAAGTGTTCGCTCCCCCCACGACTACGTTGTTCTTCTTCCACACGTAGGTCAGCGGCGGAGTCACCGTGGCATTCACCGTCAGGCTGATTGGCTTACCCACTTCGAGCAGCTTGCTGCTGGTACCTGCGGCCAAGGTGGCGCTGGGCACAATGTCTTCATTGTTGATGGTGAGCTCATGGGTGAGCTGGCTGCCCGCTATCGCCGCAATGATGTTGGGCCCGAGGGTGAAGGTGAGCTTTTCATCACCTTCGTTGCGGCCGTCAGGCTTGATCACCACATTGATGAACTTGGTGATTTCACCTGGATTGAAGGTGAGAGGAGACGCAGGCAGCGTGACATCGGCCAGGGCCCCCGCAAGCACCACACCGGTGCCGCCCGCCACGCTGAAGGGCACGGTGACCTTCGCCGTGGGTGGGGCGCTCAAGGTCACAAGAATGCTGGCGGTGCCGCCTGATTCGCTGATGGCAGAGGAACGAGCAGCGAACTGCACGGAAGGAGCTGGAGGCGTAACGCCGGTGCTGCTGGTTTCGATCGCGGCATTCTCGCCTACGGCTACCAGCGTGGAGCCATTCCAGGCCACGCCGTACAGCTTCAGATTGTGGGCGTCGGTTTGCTGCAGGGTCCATTCATCCGCGTCCGTCGAGGTAAGAATCAGGCCACCATCGACCGCCACCACGAATTTCGAGCCCGTCCAGCACAGGTCGTGCAGTTCCAGCCCGTCCGCTTCAGGCGGCAGTTGCGGCATCTGGGTGGCAGGAGTCCAATTGATGCCGTCCAGCGAATGCATGATGCCAAAGCTCTCGCGGGTGGCGACGAAGAGGCTGCCATTCCAGATGATGTGGCCCAGGTCTTTCTGCATCACATCGCTGTTGTGCCCGATCCAGTTCACCGCATCAGGCGAGGTGAGCACCACGGCTTCCGTGTTGCCGCCATCATAGCTCGAGCGCCCCACGGCAACATACAAGCTGCCGTTGAAGGCGATCCCTTCCAAGGCATGGATTGTAGGGATGGTGCGCCGCGTCCAGGTGATGCCATTGGGTGAGGTAAGCACGATGCTGCCGCTTGCCTGTTGCTGATAATCTTCATTCGTTTCATTGCCACCTACAGCCACGAACTGGCTGCCGGACCAAATCACATCACGCAGGGTAAGCGTTGTGCCGCTCACGCGCGACACCCAGGTAAGGCCGTCCGTCGAGGTGACAATGGAGCCGCGCGTACCGACACCGGCAAAGAGCGAACCGGACCATGCGACCGCGAGCGGCGCGGCCTTCACGGGAGTGGAACTTTTTGTCCAATGCGTTCCATCTGGGGAAGTAAAGCTCAGCATCGGCACCGTGTTGTCATAATAGTCGCCGCCCACAGCCACGAATTTGGTGCCAGACCAGACAACGCTGGCCAAGCTGCCCCACACGTCCGCGCCGGTGGAGCGGGCCGTCCACACCACACCGTCCGGTGAGGTGAAGATGCTGTGAAAGCCGCCGATGGCGATGTAGTTGGTGGCGGTCTTTACCACCCCTTCCAAATCCAGGGTGGTGACGCCGCTGGCGCGCTGCGTCCAGGTGGTGCCATTGGTGGAATTGGCGATCACGCCTCCAAGTCCCACTGCCAGCACTTGTGTGCCGGCGACGGAGACGCCGTTGATGATGCCTTTGGTGCCCAGGGAGCGTTCCGTCCAGGTCACGCCATCAGGCGACGTATAGGCTTTGTTGGTGTAGTTGAAGGCAATGAATTTATCGCCCGCCCAGATGAGGTTTTCCAGCATCTTCGCGGTGGCAGGCGGAGTGCCCAGCGCCCATACAACGCCATCCGTGGACGTCATGACGATGGCCTGTTCTTCATTTCCGTGAATGTCGAAGGAACCGCCCACGACGACGAACTTCGAACCATTCCACACGACGGCCTGGGCTCCGCCCGTGACTGCGGGGACCGTGCTGCGGGTCCAATGCACCAAGTCGCTGCTGGAGAAGATGAAGGGAAAACTGGGATAGCTGCCGTAGTCATAGCCCACGATCACCGTTTGCAGGCCATTGCTGGCAGCACCCAGGAACGAGGAACGGGCTGTGCCTGGCAGAATGACGTCCGACCAGACAATGCCATCTGGAGAGGTGGCCACATGGCCGTAATCACCCACCGCAAGGAAGCCAGTGGCACCCACCGGCACCACGCGCGTGTAGAAGGCATTGCTGCCAGTGTAGCGCGGCACCCAGGTGAGCCCCGCATCATCGGAAGTAAGCACGCCGCCGCTGCCACCCACGATGACCTGGCGGTTGCCGTTGGTCGCGATGGAGGTCAGGAATTCAGCGGAAGGCCGGGGATGGCGCAACGCCCAGCGTTTGCCAGGTTCGCTATTGGGATCGTTGTCTTCGATGGTGAGGGTAAAGACCGTCGAAGTCCCAAGCACGGCACCCGTGGGAGCATCCAGGGTGAGGGTCACAGTTTCATTGCTCTCCACATCTGTATCATCCGTGATGGCGATGGAGATGAACTTGCTCATCTCGCCCTGGGCAAAATTAAGCGAGGAAGGCACGCCGCTGAAATCACCAGCACCTGTGCTGCCGCTCTTGATGATCGGCACGGAAACGCCGCCCGGAGGTGCGGGCCAGCCAAGCTCCACTTGCACGCCCACGGTTCCCGCATGCTCCTGCGCCAGGGCCATCGAGCGGGTGAAATTCAACGGTGGCGGACCGTCGTCATCCGCGATCGTCAAGACGGTGCTGCTGCGGGTGCCCAAGTGTGCATTGGCATTCGCACCCAAGGTCACCGTGACAGTCTCATCCGTCTCCACATTGCCATCATTGGTCAAGGTGATGGCGATGAAGCCGCTGGTCTGGCCTGCGGGGATGACGATGGGAGATGCTGCCGCCGTATAATCATTGCCCACGCCCGCCGTCGCCGTGCCTCCGAGTGTGAAAGGCACGCTCAAATCGCTCGCTGCGGGGAAGCCCAGATTCACCTGCACCTGCACGGTGCCCGCGCCTTCAGAAGCTGTCTGGGAGGAAACAGTCATGTTCAAAGTCGGCAGCGCATCGCTGACATTCACACTGCCAATATCGCACACGGCCAGCCGCTTGGAACCCGTCCACACCATGCCCCTCACCGACGGAGCAATGTTCGTATCATACAGATTCCAGACGATGCCATCGGTTGAGGTGATCGCCGTGCGATAGCCCATGCCGACGTAGTCCGTACCTGTCCAGATCAAGCTGGTGATGGTGCTGTAGAGATTGGTGGGCGCCCGGTCGGTCCACGCGACGCCACCCTTGGAGCTAAGCAGCGTGCCGAATTGGCCTGCCACAACAATGAAGGGGCCGTTGCTGGCCACGGAGGTCAGGCTTTCGGTCGCGCCTGAGGTGCGCTTGGTCCAGGTCGTGCCGTTGGGGGAGGTTAGAATCAGTCCATCATCGCCCACCGCCACCCATTGGAAACCGGTGAAGGTCACGGCATTGAGGTGGCCCACGCCGGATGGCAAGGTGGCCCGTGTCCAACTGGTGCCTTCCGGTGCGGCCGTGAAGATCGCTCCATCGCTGTAATTCTGATCGCCCACGGCCACGAGGAGACCGCTGCCAAAGGTGACGGCGCTGAAGTGAATATCGCTCACGCCTGTGTCCACTGAAGTCCAGGAGGTGACGCCATCGGGGGTGAGGAAGATGCCGCCGCTATCATCAACAACGACAAGCAGCGAGCCCGTGGAGCAGATGCCAGTGAGCGCGGAAGCGCCTGTGATCGTCGAAGGCTGGTCCGTCCAGTTAATGCCGTCAGGCGAAGTCTGGATGGTGAGAGGAGAGCCGCCCACGCTGACGAACTTGGAGCCCGTCCATGCCACGGCGTTTCTTCCGATGTTGCTGCCCAAAGGTGTGCGTTGTGTCCACGTAGCGGCGTCTGGCGAGGTGTAGGTTGGTCCCGCGTAGCCCACCGCCACATATTGACTATCGCCCTTGGTTACCGCCACCGCCTGGAAGGGATAAGGACTGCTGTGAGACCAAGTGATACCATCAGGCGAGGTCAGCGCGTTGTAATAGCCCACCGCGACCAGTTCGGAACCCGTCCACAACACGTCGCTCAGGTAAGGGCTGTAGTACTGATCGTCTTCATCCGGGACCTGCTTTGTCCAGGGGGCGGTTCCTGTGTCGGAAGTGAAAATGCTGCCGTAGTCCCCCACCGCCACCGCCTGCGAGCCTGTCCACACCACGCTGCGGAGTCCTTGCGCCTCGCCCCCGAGATCCACGTTCGTCCATGCCACTCCGTCCGTGGAGGTCCGCAGAGTCCCGATCGAATCGTAATTCTGGTCATAGTAATAACCCACGGCCACATAGCGCGAGCCTGTCCAGGCAACGTCAGCGATGTATTCATCCCCCACATAAATCTGGTGCACCGCCCAGGAAACACCGTCTGTGGATGTGAGCAGCGACCAGATCTGGTCATCGTTGCCGCCATAGTTCCGCCCGATGGCCACGAACCTGTCTCCAGCCCAGCCCACTTTCTCCAGCCAGCCGCCATAATTGATAGCTTGAGAGGTAAAGGTGATGCCATCGGTGGAGGTCAGCACATGGCCGCTGTCGCTATACAATCCCACCACCAACTTGCTGCCCGACCATGCCACGCCGCTGCAATCTTGATGCACATCGGTAAGCGCCCAGCTCATGCCATCCGTGGAGGTGAGTACGGCACCCGCCTCGCCCACGGCCACATACCGGCTCCCCGTCCACACTACATCCTTCATATTATTGCTCGTAGGCAGCGGTGCCAGCGCGTTCCATTCGCGCCCTACGTTAGAAGCCTGGACGGAGGCGATCAGCAGCAGGCCGCAGGCAAGCAAGCGTGCGCCAGTGTTAAAAATCCATGAGGGCATGGCGATGCGGAAGAGGGGTTCCATACGATAAGGGTGGGCGGGGGTTGGGGATGCGGGATGCGCACTACTGACAGCGCCTTGAAGGCACTAGTTCTCGGCAGGATTCGTTTAGGCCGCATACCAGCAACCAGCGGCAAAGTCTAACAATTTTTACCTTTTCCACAAGGGTGCCAACTGCGGGGTGACGGTGCCTGCTAAGCGCTCGCCATTGCTGGGCGGCTTGTCACTAGAAGTCTTACAACTTCTCCAAATCCTTATCCTTCACCTGCTTCTTAGCCAAGGTCAGGACTCCCAGGGCAATAGTGCAAGTGGATGTCACCCAAAGGCAGGCATAGCGAAGTGATGGACCTGCCATTGCAGCCGTCGCCATACCCAACAGAGTAAGAGTTATGAGTATTATGAATGCAATTTTCACGCACTAATTAGCGGGACAGGTTACCTCACGGCAATACAAAGTTGTGCCGATTAAATTACTCACAATGCCGCAGTCATCGAGATTTCTCTCAGTTGGATATTGCTGAAAATAGGCTACCAAGCTTATCCGCTCCCCCAATTTGCCCCTTGATCCGCAGCCATGTCGCGCCTCCTTTGCGGTTCCTCTCACTTTAATTCAAACAGACTCTCCTACCATGGCACTCTCCGTTGGAACCACCGCCCCTGACTTCACCCTCAAGTCCAAAACCGCCGACGGCCTGAAGGACGTCTCGCTCAGCGCGAACGCCGGCAACAAGAACACGGTCATCCTGTTCTTCCCCCTCGCCTTCACCGGCGTGTGCACCCAGGAGTTTTGCGACATCACCGCAGGTCTCAGCAGCTACAGCGACCTGAGCGCGGACGTCATTGGCATCAGCGTGGACAGCCCGTTCGCGCAGGAAGCCTGGGCAACCAAGGAAAACATCGGCATCACTCTGGTGAGCGATCTGAACAAGGAAACCACCAAGGCTTATGATGTGCTCTTCCCCGGCCTCGCAGGCATCGGCGACACCTCCGCTCGCGCTGCCTTCGTGGTGGACAAGAAGGGCGTGATCCAATATGCCGAGCAGACCGCCACGCCGAAGGATCTGCCGAACTTTGAAGCTGTAAAGGCCGCGCTGGCCAAGCTTGCTTAGTTCGACCACAAGCCAATACAAAAACGCCACCAACTTATAAAGGCAGCCTCACAAGGGCTGCCTTTTTGTCACCCAGGTATCAAGACGCCTTCTTGCTTCCCCAAAGGTGGACCTGTAAGATCGAAACAACCCAATCAACATCGTGGCCACTCCCATCCCCAGGTTACCCCCTCCCCAGGTTCGCATGGAGATCAGCCCTCAGAAAATTCTGGTGGGCCTGATCGCCCTCATTGTCTTCATCGGCGCTTTCTCGAGCTTCTACACCGTGCCCACGGATTCCGAAGGCATCGTGCTGCGGCTGGGCAAGTACTATGGCACCACCCAGCCGGGGCTGCATTTCAAGCTGCCCTTCGGCATCGACACACGCGAAATCATCCCGGTGCGCCGCCAGTTGAAGATGGAGTTCGGCTACGCCACCGGCGGTGCTTCCAATCCCTATCAAGTAGCGCAAGAACCAGAAGACGAGAAGTCCATGGTCACCGGCGATCTCAACGCCGCTAGCGTCGAATGGGTGGTGCAATACTCCATCTCAGACTCGCAGAAATACTTGTTCGACCTGAGCTCGCCCTCTGACACGCTGCGCGACATTTCTGAAGCGGTCATGCGGGAAATCGTTGGTGACCGCACCGTCGATGAAGTGCTCACCGTGGGCCGCCAAGAGGCGGAAGTCGAGGCCCTGAAACGGTTGCAGAGCATCGTCGATTCGCTCCGCATGGGCATGCACATCGATCAGGTGCAGTTGCTCAATGTGAACCCGCCGCATGAGGTGCAGACCAGCTTTGACGAAGTGAACCGCGCGCAGCAGGAGAAGGAGCAGATGATCCAACAGGCCCGCGGCGAGTACAACAAGCTGGTGCCGCGTGCCAAGGGCGAGGCGGAGCAAAAGATCAGTGCCGCCCAAGGCTATGCCACCAAGCGCGTGAACGAGGCGCAGGGCGATGCCGGTCGTTTCATTGCGCTGCTGACGGAATACCAGAAAGCGCCCGATGCCACCCGCAAGCGCATCTACCTCGAAACCCTCGGCGAAATACTTCCCAACATACCGGGCAAGGTCATCCTGGATGACAAAGTGCCACAGTTCCTGCCCATGATGCAGCTTCAACAGCTCCGACTCACACAACCCCAGCCGCAGCCTCAACAGCAGCAGCCAACGGAGTACTCCCGATGAAACCGATTGTATCCATTTTTGCCATCCTCGTGATCATCGGCGGGGCCATCCTCTTGAATGCCGCCTGCTACACGGTGGACATGCGCGAGCAGGTCATCATCACCCAGTTCCAGCAGGTGATCGGCCAGCCCGTCACCACGCCGGGCTTGCACTTCAAGGCTCCCTTTGTGCAGACCGTGAACCGCTTCTCCAATCAGGTGATGGAATGGGACGGCCCCTCCACCCAGATGCCCACCAAGGACAAGGTTTACATCGTGGTGGACACCTTTGGCCGCTGGAGAATCACCGACCCGCTGAAGTTCATGCAGAAGCTGGCCAACGAACGCTCGGCGCACTCGCGTCTCAATGACTTGCTGGGCAGCGAAACGCGCAGCACCGTGGCTAAGCATGATCTCATCGAAGTGGTGCGCACCACCAAGGGACGCAAGGCGGCACGCGATGCCACCCTGAGCGTGACTGATTCGGAAACGGACCCGCTGCCGCCCATTGAATTCGGCCGTTCCTTCCTGGAAAAGGAGATCCTAGCCAGCTCCAAGCCCAAGGTGGAGATGTTCGGTATCGAGTTGATGGACATCCGCTTCAAGCGCATCAATTACAACCCCAGCGTAAGCCGCACGATCCATTCGCGCATGAAGTCGGAGCGCGAGCAGATCGCCGAGCGTTTCCGCTCCGAAGGCGCGGGCGAAGCCGCCAAGATTCTGGGCAACCGTGACCGCGATCTGAAGCAGATCGAATCCGAAGCCTACAAGAAGATCCAGGAGATCGAAGGCGAAGCCGATGCCAAGGCCACCGAGATCTATGCCAAGGCCTATAACCAGACCCCAGAAGCCCTGAGCCTGTATGACTTCACCAAGTCCATGACCACGCTGCGCAAGACCCTGACGCTGGACACCACGCTCGTGCTCACCACCGACAGCGACTTCCTGCGCTTCTTGAAAACCGCTGACCCGCGCCCAGGTGCACCTGCTGTAACCGCCCCCTCTCCTAGCTCCGCCTCGCCAGCTCCCAAAACGGTGCCCGCCCCGAAGCTGGACATTCCCAAGACCGGCGGCATTCCGGGGCTTCCATCGCTGCTGGATTTGCCTGCGAGGTGAGGTTCTTGGGGGGAAGCGACAATACTCCTGTCGGCGCTCCCTTCAGTGCTGGAATCGAAGCCCGAAGCGGCTTCTGTCAACAAACCCAGGGTTGGCACACCCTGGGTTATTGCGTCGATGGACCGGCAACCCGGAACGGGTTACGTCCGTTAAATCGCTGATTCAATCCCACACATACCGTTCGTCCCACGGCTCGCCGTGCTTGTGCAAAAATTCCCGGTACTCATCTTGAAACGTCAGTCGTTCATGGTGTCGTTCCTGGTCCATCACGTATTGCGCCACCTGGGCGACATTGGACTCCGAAACGGAGAACGAGGCGTAGCCTGATTGCCAATGAAACTGGCTCCAAAGACCACCGCGCTCTTGAATCCAGTTGCAAGACACACGCTTGGTCTCCTTCACAAAATCCGCTACGCTGATGGTCCGAGCCAGCGTGGTCAACAAATGGACATGATCCGACACTCCGCCTACTTGAATGGGCACGCAATTCAGTGTCTTCGCACAACCGCCCAGATACGCATGCACCTCATCTCGAAAGGGCTGGTCTTGAAAACAGGCAACGCGGTGCTGGGTTGAGAAGATGGTATGGACGACAATGCGGGAGAGCGATTGTGGCATGGTTCGGGAATCTTGGACACGTCATAGCCCGACGCAACCCGTTCCGGGTTGTGGCTTATCATGCCTGCAATAACCCAGGGTTGTGCCAACCCTGGGCTGGTTGCCGCAAGCCACTTCGGGCTTGGAAACAAGGCAGGCCGTCATTGGCCGTCACGTTTGCTCCGTTGCCGTTGCCGTTGCCGTTTCGGATCGCAGCCGCATCGTGATCCAGGTTTGATCCATTGCCGTTGGTGTTCGCATCACGGTCCATAAGTAGTTTTGCACTGCATTGGAATCGAAGCCCGAAGCGGCTTCTGTCAACAAGCCCAGGGTTGCCACAACCCTGGGTTATTGCGTCGATCGACCGGCAACCCGGAACGGGTTACGTCCGTTAAATCGCTGGTTCAATCCACTTAGATGGGTCCAAAACCGCCCCATCTACTTCACCGATCCCATCACCGGCAACGCGACTTCAACAGCACCAAAAACCGAATCTGCATCTTGTGCGGAGACACGCTGCCAGGCCGCAAAACCTTCGATATCCTTGTCCCGCCACATGAAGGGCGCCTCGGCATGGCCGACGGGGCTGTAGTAGCGGTTGTTGCTCAGCGTGTTGCCCATGGTGCCGCCGGCATCGACTTGCACGATGGGGCTTTCACCATTGGAGACAAAGGTGTTGCCGCTCACTTCATTGCCGCTGGCAAACTGAATCCACAGCTCGCCGTTCTGATCCTTCTTGTGCCGGTTGTTCTGGTAGCAGGTGTTGTCGATGATCTTGCACTGCTGCACCCGGCCCGCCGTCTTGTCGAAACCGCCGAAGACGATCCCCGCCTTGTCATTGTGGAAAAGGATGTTGTTCTTTACCGTGATGCCCGAGGACACCACGGCCTTGTTTTCCGCGCCGATTTCCAGGCCCAGATCGCACTCGCTCACAATGTTCCCTTCCACTACAATGTCCTTGCCGCCATCCACATAAATGCCTGCGGCATAGCCACCTTCATAGTTCGAGCGACAGCGCCACACCTTGTTGCCCTTGCAAATGCCGTTGCGCGCCACCTTCGTCGCGTCGCTGCAGATGCTCACCTCGCCGCCGATAAGGTCGATGCCGATGTTGTTGACGTCATGCACGAGGTTGTTAGTCACCTCGAAGTCCGTGATGTTGCCGTTGAGCGTGAGCGCCTCGCTGCGCGCCGGATCACAGTCGTAGATTTCATTGCCGTCGATGATGATTCTTTCCAACGGGCGCGACGGGCTGGTGCCATACACTGTGATACCCATGGCATCCTTGCCGCGGATCTCATGGATACGGTTGTTGCGCAGTTCGATGTGGCTGCCATGGCCGGTCACCCGGATGGCCGAGCCGTCGCGGATGCCTTTGCTGGCGGTCAGCTCCAGGCCGATGATCTTCACGTAGCTCTTGTTCTCGATGAGAATGAGGTTCTTCCCCGTCACACCTTCACCGCTGATCACCGCACCGGGCTGGCCTTGCAGCGTGATGTATCCGCCATCCTCAGTACCGCCGTTTTCCAGCACTAGCCGCTCGCGGTATCTACCCGCCTGAATGATCAGCGTATCGCCCGCCTTCAACAGCGGCAGGGCATGGGCGAAAGTTTTCCACGGATGATCATGGCTGCCCGCAGCCGCGTCGCTGCCTTTAGGAGCCATGAACTTCTCTTCCCCCATCAAGCGGGGAGAAAGGCAGAGCAGCAAACCGAGGACGCAGAACAGGAGAGGACGCATTGGATACAAAACGGACTCATTCAATAAAAGACGCCGCCCTCGCGAGCAAGATGATCGTCGTGCAGAAATTGGCTGAGTGGCAGTAAAGGAAATGATGATGGCGGGTCTGGGTGCAGGAATCAATCACCAGCATGCACCACCATGCCGAGCAGGCGATGGGCGGCGACGCCTTCACTGAAACCTTTGAGCTCCAGATCGAACACCGGCTCGGAGGTGGCCGTGCCATCGAGCTTCTCCAGCGTGGTGTCGTCAATGAGCACCTCTCCCGGCGCAGCCTTGCTGCACAGGCGGGAGGCGAGGTTCACTTTTTCTCCCAGCACAGTGTAATCCAGCCGCTCCTCGCTGCCCATGCACCCCGCGATCACGCTGCCGGTGGCGATGCCGATGCCCACCTGGAAGCGCCATTTGCTGTGCTCATTGAGCTCATCCCGGCGCAGCACCATCCGCAGGGCGCACTGGGCCGCACGCAGGGCATCATCACCATGGGCTGAGGGCGCGCCGAAAAGCGCCATGATCATGTCTCCCACGAACTTGTCCACCACCCCGCCGTGCTCATGCACGATGGCAGTGAGCGCCGTCATGTGTTCATTGAGCAGGGCGATGACCTCCGTTGGCGGCATGCCGGCGGTGAGAAGGGTGAAGCCACGAATGTCGCAAAAGATCACGCTCACATCGCGCAGTTCACCGCCGAGCGAGGCCTCCCTGTCCATGAGCTGCTCCGCTACGCGCCGGTCCGCCACCTGGGCGAGGAGGCGCTGGTACTTGACGTTCAACTTCAGCCCCTGGGCCATTTCATTGAAGGACTCCGCCAGCCGTCCCACTTCGTCGTTGGTGCGCACCGGCACCCGCACATCGAAATTCCCTTTCCGCACCTCTTCCGTTCCTTTCACCAGTGCCAGGATCGGACGTATCAAGCCTCGGCTGATGAACAACACCAAACCCAGCGCCAGCGCCAGGGCCAGCAGGCCGATGCTGATGATGCGCACTTGCAGTTCCCGCACGGTGGAAAGTTCATTCGTGAGCGAATACATCGCCACCTGGCAGGCGGGGCTGAAGGGCGAGCCGGGATTCAGCACCCGGTAAAGCAACGCGTGCGGCATGAGTTCATCGTTCACCGGAATATCCACCGTCACCTCCGTAAAACCGGACCCGATGTGCCCCTCCGCAAGGTACTTTTCCACCGTCTTGCCCACGATGTCCCGGGCCTCGGGCCGGATCGTCTGGGTATGCAGCTTGCCATCCAGCCAGAAGCCGCTGTTGATGCTCTCATCCACCGCATCATCCTTGCCCCCCGGATCATTGCTGGTGAGCTGGCTGAAGGAGTGCAGCGCCCGCTCGCCCAGATCCGGCATGCCCACGCCGACGATGATGGCACCGAGCAGGGTGCGGGTTTTCGGCGCCAGCACGGGGGTGACGATGTACTCGCGCATCGCCTGCCTTCCCTCCGGCGCATCGGCCATAACGTAAGCCACCTCCTGCTCATCGGTGACTTTTTGCGCCAGCCGTTTCATCAGAGCGCGCATTTGTTCCATGCGCTTGCTCGTCAGCATCGATTTGCGCAGCACCATCTGGCCGGGGGATTTGGCATCATCGGCCGCAATGATTTCCCCATCCGCATCCACCACAAAGATGAGCGGGTGGTCAGCGTTCTTGGAGCCCGGGTCACTTTTGGAACCCTTTTCCGGGCGGCCGATCACTGGCCGCATTCCCGGCAGGGCGAACATCTGGGTGAGAAAATCCAAGGACTTGGGTTCGCTGAATTCCTGCAACTGCTCCACCACCCGCGAATAAATCGTGCGCGGCTGATGCTTCTCAATGCCCGTAATCACCGCCTCGTCCTTCGCCAGCTTTTCGCAGCGCTTGCGGATTGAGGAGAGGCGCTGCAACTGCCGCTCGGAGAAAAACCGCACCTCCGCCTTGAAATCATCCTCGAATTTCCGCTGGTACATCTGCCGCACGTACCCCTGCGTAATGATGCTGGTGCCCACGGTGGCACCGGCGACCACGAGTGACATGGTAAGGATGAGTTTGGAGCGCAGGGAGAGGGACATGGGAGGCGCTATGCGCCGCAGACGGGAGAGACAGGAGATGAAAAAGGGGAATGCGAGCTCTTATATACTCCGAATCTGCTTCAAAGTTGCTGATTCCCACCCAATCTCCGATCTCCCATCTTCTATCTCCGGCGGCAAAGCGCCTATTTGCAAAAACTCCTTGCCAAAACGCGATGAGAGAGTTCATTCGCCGCCCCTCGCCCGCCAGTTTGACTGATGGGCCGCATTTCACCTGGAGAGAGCCCATGAGCACCATCATTGACAAGATTGACCAAGAACAGATCAAGCCGGACGTGACGCCGTTTAACACGGGCGACACCGTTCGCGTGCATACCCGCGTTATCGAAGGTGACAAGGAACGTATCCAGATCTTCGCCGGTATCGTGATCGCCCGCAAGGGCAGCGGTCTGCACAAGGCCTTCACCGTCCGCCGTATTTCCTACGGTGAGGGTGTCGAGCGTGTGTTCCCTCTCTACAGCCCCCGCGTGGCGAAGATCGAAGTGATCAAGCAGGGCAGCGTGCGTCGTTCCCGTCTCCATTATCTCCGTGGCCGCAAGGGCAAGGAAGCCATGAACGTGCGCGAACTCTTCCGCCAAGGCGGCAAGGACGTCGTCACCGGCGCGGCCACCGCTGAGGCTTAAGCCTTCCAGGACACAGCATTTATTTCAGAAAAGGCGGGCAGCGATGCCCGCCTTTTTTGTGGAGTGCCGGCGCTCCCGCCGCCTGCACGGCAGTTGTTTAATTGGAAGTCTTGGCGTCCAGCAGGTCGACGTGCAGCTCCATGTTCTTCTTGCTGAGGAACTCGGCGTTAGTGATCTTGCCGTTGACCGTGATCTTGCTGCCAGCAGCGAGCTTCTCCAATTTGGAGTTTTCGGTCACGTCCGGCACGCTCATCAGGTAAAGGTCGAACATCACTCCGGATTCGCGCATCTTCGTGATAGTGCCCAGGAGGCGGTAGCGGGTGACATCGGGGGCCTCGCGGCGCTGGAATTTTTCCACAGCGCGCAGGGTCATCTTGAAGCTCGCGCTTTTGCCCTCGACATTCTTGCGGACGGCAACGGTGGCCTTCGCCGCAGCATCGGTTGTAACTTGCCTGAGAACGATCAGACGGAATCCTTCGTAGTCTGTTCAATCAAAAGTGAGCAATGTTGACGCCAAAGTTCATCAAATGATGTACGAGGCGGCGGATCGGCCGATTGAAGAGTCCTACCGCTAACGACTGCCCAGCGCCGCAGCCGCGTAATTCGCAGCGGAGACCAAAAATTGCAGATCCACCTCTTGGAAGAGCGCGCGGTGCCGGGGATTATCCACGCACAGCACGCCCAGGGTCTCTTCCTTCCACAGCAGAGGGGCGTACATGCCGGTGCTCAGGTGCAGGTTCACTTTGTGATGAGCGTCAGCCTCGCTGTCCTCGTCGCCCCAGATGAAACCAATCTGGTCGATGGCGGCCCGCTGGATGAGAGAGCGGCTGATGGGCGGGAATTCCTCCGGCTCACTCACACGCAGCGCGAGCTTGCCGGTGTCGGGTTCAATGAGAAAGAGCGCGCCGCGTTTGGAACCGGGAACGAGCTCCATCGCGCTCTGAAGGATCAGCCTCTGAAGCGCGTCGAGGTCCGTTTCGGCGGCGAGTTGCAGCGGCAGTTCGCAAAGCTTCGCCAGCCGTGCCGCCACCTGCCCAGTCAATCCTACATCTGGAAGCTGGCCGCGCTCCGTGGCATCCATGGCCAGGGCGATGTGCACACCGTCGTCATCGCGGGCACCGCCTTTTGCGGGCTTCAACTTGGGGCTGGCAGGTTCAGCGACTTTGATCTGCACGGCCACACCGCCAAAGTGCACGGTCTGTGGGTACTCGAAACGCGTGGCCGCTGCCACGGGCTCGCCATTGACAGTGGTGCCGGAGGCGCTGCCCAGATCCTCGACGACGAATGAGCTTTCGCCAAAGGTCACACGCGCATGACGGCGGGAGACATCGATGCTGCGAAGCACCACTTGGCAGCCCTGATCGCGGCCAAAGGCATAAGTGCCCAGGGTCACATTCACGCGCGATTTGTCGCCGTTGGTTTCCTGGATCGTGAGGTGAAAGCGGCTGGCCATGCGCCTGGAATTTAGCGCGGTATGATACACTTGGGCAAGAGGTTCCTGGCAGCGTGACTGGCATGCTCAGCCTCGAAAAGTATGTTTTGAAATCCAAGGCCCGGCGCGGGTAGCGCCATTGAAAACAAGGTAGGGAGGGTGAGCGAGAGGGAGCGTGGCTGCCCTCCAGGGCCACATTACGGCCTGATGCACAACGGATGCCTCATGCCTCCGCGCCCCCGAGCAGCTTCACATTCAGCGAGCCCCCGGCGAACAACATCTCCTCCAGCGCCCCCTCCACGTGAGCGGCGGTGAGCGTATCATCGCCACCCGCGCGCATCATGTATTGGGCCGCACGCCTCATCAGTTCCTTAATAAGCGCGGCGCTGGAGTTCTTCGTCTTGGTCACAATCGTGGCGATGACTTTCTCGCTGATCTTCAGCTTGCCCGCGTAGAGCTTCAACAGCTTGCGCCGCCCGTCCTCATCCGGCAGCGGAAACTCGATGGCCTGATCCACGCGGCCCGGGCGTGAGGCCAGCGCCTCCTCCAGGTCCTGCGGGCGGTTCGTTGTCAGCACAAACAGCAGCGCCGCTTCCTCGCGCAGACCATCCATTTCGTTGAGCAGCTTGTTCAGCATGCTCTCCGCGCATGGGTTGTTGATGGAGGTGCGCGAGCGCGCAATCAGGTCCACGTCCTCGATCACCACCATCGCGGGCTGAAGGAAGCGGGCTAGCTGCATGTACTCATCCATGAGCCCCACTTGTTCCGCCGTGATCAGGAGCGTGGTGTGCTCCGGCAACTGGCTGGCGAGGTAATGAATCGTGTGGGTCTTGCCGGTGCCCGGCGGGCCGTAAAACAGCAGCCCCTTCTTCACGCTCATGCCCAGCTTCTGAAGGCGTTCGCGCTGCTCGATGAACTCCGTCACGTTGCGCTCCAGCAGTTGCAGCGTCTTCTCCGGCAGGATCACCTGCTCGCGGCTCACGCTGCGCAGCTTGTGCACGCGCACGCTGCCCGCTTTGCCGGAGTAGTTGTCGGCCTTTTCCAATGAAATCACCTTGCCGCGATAGGATAGCGCCTGGCTGATGCGACGCTCCAGTTCCCGCAGGATCTCCTCGCCCAGTGCATGGCTTTCCTTCCCCGGCAGGGCCATCTCCACCACCCAGCCGGTCACACCACTGTGTGACATCACCGGCGTGAGCAGCACGGCAAGGCTCTGCCGCTGCTGCTTGCAAAGCCACACTGTTGATTTCAGACAGCGCACCGGCACCAGCTCGCCGATGTCCACATCCTCATACTCCACCGGCGCAATGACTGGGCAATGATCGCGCTCCACCGAGAGCATGCTGAAGGTGAACGTCTGAAACGCATAGCCCGCCTGCACGCCGGACTCATGCACCACCTGGAACTTGCTGGAAAGGATGTCGAGCAAGGCCGTCTGCAAGTCCACCCGTGCGGCAATCGGAAACGAGCGCGATGCCGTCACCAACTGGTGCAAGGTCGCCACCTTGAAATGCTTCCGCAGGATGCTTGCGACGCTGATGGGCTTGGGAGCTTTGAGTGTTTTCTTCGCGGCCATTCACGATTACTGACGAAAAATCCAGGCAATCGCAATAAAGAATTTTCTGAGACTAAATCATCGCTATGCGTCACCTCATCGGTGCCAGACCATCGTTTTTCACCATCTTTGGAAAGCCCCTCTCGCGGCCATGCGTTCAGTCTTCATTCACTCATGCGATTCTCTTTCCGTTCCCTTGCCCGCGCCGCGCTCGCCGCGTTGTCCCTTCTCTCCCTCAATGCCCGTGCCGCTGATGCTGCTCCCGACAAGGACCGGCATGTGATCCTCATCAGCCTCGATGGCTTCCCCGCCTGGATCTGGCGCGATCCGAACCTCGCCATTCCCAACCTGCGCCGCCTTGCCGCTGAGGGCGCGGTGGCGGATGCGATGACGGTATCGAATCCCTCCGTCACCTGGATCAACCACACCACGCTGGTCACCGGTGTGAACCCCGAAAAGCACGGCGTGCTGTACAACGGCCTGCTGGTGCGCCAGGGGCCCACCACGCCGCCCACCATCATGCAGTGGGCGGATAAGGACAAGCTGGTACATGTACCCACACTGTACGACACCGCTTTCAATGCCGGTCTCACCACGGCGGAGGTGGACTGGGTGGCGGTGAAGAACGCGCCTACCATCAACTGGAGCTTCGCCGAGATCCCCTCCCCCGAGGGCGTGATTGAAAAGGAGCTGCAAGTGGCCGGGCTGCTTTCGCCTGATCAACTGGCCAATATCGCCACGCCGGTGAACATCACCGCGCGCGACATGCAGTGGACGAATGCCGCCGCGCACATCCTGAAAACGCATAAGCCGAACCTGCTCATGTTCCACCTGCTCACCACGGATTCGGTGAACCATACCTATGGCCCCGGCACGCTTGCCAGCCTCACTGCTTATGCGAATGCCGACCAGATGGTGGGCCAGCTCCTGCGCGCCCTGAAGGAAAGCGGCCTGGAGGAAAAGACCAGCATCGTGGTGACCACGGACCACGGTTTCAAGAAGGTGGAAAAGCTGATTTATCCCAATGTGGCGCTGCGCAAGGCCGGGTTCCTGAAAGCCCTGGGCCCAAAGGTCACGAGTTGCGATGGCTATGTATTCGCGCAGGGCGGCATCGCCTTTGCATTTGTCACCGATCCCGCACGCAAGGCGGAGCTGCTGCCGAAGCTGAAGGAGACGCTAGAAAAAGTGGAAGGCATCGACAAGGTGATCGACGGCACGGACGGCCCGAAGCTCGGCATGCCTCTGCCGGAAAACAACCAGGGCATGGGCGACCTCATCCTGTATCCCAAGCCCGGCTACGCCTTCCAATCCCTGGCTGCGGGCGATGATGAGGTGGTGGTCTCGACCTCCTACCTCGGCACCCACGGCTATCCCAATACTGATCCCGATCTCGACGGCATCTTCGTCGCCTGGGGCAAGGGCATCAAGCCCGGTATGAAGCTCGACCGCGTGGCGAACATCGACGTAGCACCCACACTGGCGCGCCTGCTCGGCATCCAGATGCCGCCCATGGATGGCCGCGTGCTGGAGGAGATCCTGGAGCCGGTGAAGTGAGGTGGAAAGTGGATGGTTGATAGCTGATCGCTGATGGACGGAATGCCTGAGAGCGCGGGTTTTTCTATCCGCCTTAGAGACGCTGATAAACCGCACGGCTATCATCCAAATAACAGCTTTGCTCGACCAGTGCCCTGCCCGCTCCATGGCTGTGAAGCTCTGCCCGGAGGGCAGCCCTTGAGTAGCCGTGGGTGATGGCGAGTCTCACGAGACAAACCCACGGTCCATGAAACGCGCATGCCAACCGCGAAGTGGTTGCCCCATCTCTTTGCGTGGCCGCCATGCCATGTGATGGGGCTACCGCTTCGCGGTAGAATGCGTGGCCGTTCCATCCGTGGGTTTACTCGCTGAAGCTCGCATCACCCACGGCCACTAATGGGCTGCCCTCCGGGCAGAGCTTCACAGCGATGGACGACACGCCAAGGCTGCGGAATTCGATGAGTGATGTAGTGATCCAAGATTTTGGCTCGTCGCCTCGCGTGACCTTTCGCTATGAGACAGCCCCCTTGGGATCCAAGGCAGCCACACCCCCGCCCCATTTATTCTCAATTCCTACTAGACAACAATGGATTCATCGTCATTAATCCAAATGTAAACAATAAGCTTTACATCCCCTGCTTCACTCCATCCAACCTCTGCGCCACTCACAT
>JAQGPI010000184.1 GCA_028293175.1 Verrucomicrobiaceae bacterium
TCCCAGAAGATGAGGTCTTTGTCTGCGGTGAGCAGCTTCTTCGCGCCGGCCCAGCCCTCGGGAATGTGATTGAGCAGGTAGAACAGGGAGAAGGCCAGTGCGCAGATGAGCACGATAATCTGAATCACATCGGTCCAGATCACGGCACGAATGCCGCCGATGCTGGTGTAAAGCGCCGTGGCCAGGGTGACGAAAACAAGCGCGCCGCCAGTGAGAAAAAATTCATTGGTAGGCGTAAGCGCCTGACCGGGATATTGCAAATGCCATACCAGCACTAGCAGCATACTAGGCACCCATAGACGTGTGCCGCTGGCCAGCACACGAGTGACCAGAAACACACCTGAAGTGAGCCTGCGCGTGCCTGGGCCAAAGCGGGTGCCGAGGAACTCATAGATGCTCACTACGTTGTGCCGGTAGTAGGCGGGAATGAACACGGCGCTAACGATCACACGTGCCAGCAGGTAACCGATGATGAGCTGAATGTACGTGTAGTTGCGCAGCGCATAGCCTTCGCCCGGCGCGCCAAAGAAGGTTCCCGCGCTGATCTCAGCGGCAAGAATGGAAGCCAGCACCGCCCACCAAGCGATCTGACGGTCGCCCAAGGTGAAGCCTTCCACGCTGTCGCTCTTGCTGCGCTGGCTTAGCCCGATGCCAATGATGGCGGCGAAATAGGCGAGGATGACGACGGCATCGAGAGCGAAGTGCATGCGGTGGGGCGGGGGAAGTTGTACCAGCGAGCGGGAATTGCGAGCGTACGCCACGCCATGCGATGACGAAACCAGAATGTCGGATGATGAAGGAGGTAGGAACGATTCAATCTCCCAATCCGTAAGCCTCGCCGATCACCCAGCCATCGTCCTCTTCAAACGAAATGCGCAGGGGGCGGCAGCAGATCTCGCAGTCATAGTCTACATCGCATGGGCACTCGTCAGGCGCCGGCGCGGGGACGCTGAAGACTTCGAAACATGAGGGGCAGGTGACGTCGCTGGTATGCATGGCTTACTCTTGGCGAGATACGCGTATCAGTACACAGGCAACGGTACTTCATCAATATGCACTGGCTTGTAACCGCCCTTGCGCTTGAAGTAGAAGAAAAGGCCCAAGTAGCAGACGAACATGAAGGCAGGCAGCGTGGCGACATACACGAAGGTGTGCTTCTTGCACACGTTCTGCACAACTTCGAGCGCTTTGGTTTCGGCTGGAGGCAGCGCCTTGATCTTCGCCTGATCGAGGCTGGGAGCCTTGCCCAGCAGACTCTGCTTTGCTTCGCCTTCGATTTTTTGGAAGATGGCGGGCTGCTCTTTTTTGAGCTGCGCGGCAACGTCCACATCCTGCACGTAGCCGATCATCGGACTGCCCAGGACGCCCAGGAACAGCACGCCCATGGCGGAGACGCCGTTCAATGTGAGAGCGCCACCTTTCGGGAACTGCTCGGAGGTCATGCCCAGAGTGGTGCTCCACAGGAAGGTCTTGCCCAGTGCGTAAACCGTTGCGGCAGCTAGAATCACATAGCCCGCCGATACTGAAAGGAACAGAAGGCCTACAATCGCAATGGCGGTGCCGATTACCAGCAGCCCGATGGGGGAGAAACGCTCGACGATCGGGCCCGCATAGAAGCGCAGAATCGTCATGATCACCGAGGTATAGACAAACACCCAGGTTTCGAAATGCGGCACAGGTGGGCCGGAGAGCTTCAGCAATTCGGGCATCCAGCCATCGGTGCCCAACTCAGTGGTGGCGAGCGGCCCAATGATGATTAGCACCATGATGAACAGCCAGTTGCCCAGTGATCCGGTGTAGAGTCCGGCGACGATAGCGACGGCGGCACCGACAGCGAGCGTGGTGGTCAAAGGAGTGGGCAGGCCCAGCAACTGCATGACCGCGGTGAAGACCAGTGCACCGATCATAAAGAATCCAACGGCACCGACTTCCCGCAGCATGTCGCGGTAAGTGACACCGGCAGCCACCCGCTCATTCACCGGGAAGGTGCGGGGCAGAATCAGCAAGGCATAAATCACTACGGGCACGAAGCAGAGGGCGAAACGGAACTTCCAGGCGGCATCGAAGAACAGCGTCGTATTGGGGAACAAAGCGCAGAACAAAGCTCCCAACGCAAGGCCTGCAGGCCATCCTGCGTGCAGGATGTTCAGCCACTTCGCTTTTTCCTTGCTGAAAACGGTGGCTATCACCGGATTGATGAAGGATTCCACCGTGCCATTGGCCACGGCCACAAGGAAGGTGCTCCAGTAGAAGGATTGATAGCCGGTCGCGCGCAGCGTGAGAATAAGCGACACGACGTGACAGACCATGGCAAAGATGGCCACGGTCTTGTAACCGATGCGGTCAATCACCAGACTGAAGAAGATGATTGAGAGGGCGAAGGGCCACATGCCTGCGCCATTGATGTTGCCTTTCTCTGCTTCCGAAAGATTGAAGCTGTCCTGCAACAATCCGATGGTGTTCGCTCGCACCCCAAACACAAAGGATGTGGCAAGAAGGGCAATGAAACAGGCCCAGAACAACTTCATGTCCGGACCGATGGATGTTTTGGAAGGCTGGCTCATAGGAGGACGATGGAAACGCGTCTATTACAGAGATCTGGCCGGAAGTGGGCAAATCTTTTCGAACCGTGGAGCTAATTTCCGAGGCGCTCTCTGCTGCATTCCCTCTTTCGGATCGCCGCTGGTGGCCTAATTTCCAGACATGACCGAAACTCCCCAAACCAAAGCATCCCGTCGGCGGTTGGTGCGTTTGGCCAAGTGGCTCGGGGGACTGTTGGTTTTGGGTATGGTGGTGCTGGCCGTTGCTGCGAGTTGGTTATGGCATCACCAGACGGAAGCCCTTAACGAGGTGCTGGCCCGCGTGCCCATGCCGGCAACGGCGCAGGTCAAAACAATGAGGGCCACTCCGGCGGGTGTGACGCTCCACGACATGACGCTTCATGATCCTACTACTGGTCGACAGTGGTTGAAATTGGACGAAGTGAAGTGGATCCCTACCTGGAGCGGCCTGCCGCATGGAATGGTGGGTTCAATTCAAGTGAAGGGCGGTCTACTGGATCTGGACCGCGCCACCTTCGATTCACTGACCAAGGCCCCGGTCGACCGGAATTCAGGCTCTAACACTCCTGCCGTGATCCTGGAGAAACTAGCGCTGGAGAATATCCGGGTGAAAGTTGCGGCTTCGAGTTCCTTGCCTGCCTTTGAATGCAGCATCGATCAGCACGGTACGGGCATTGATTTGAGCGATCCACTGCATCCAGCGGTAAAGAGCTTTAAGACTGTCGTTCGCAATGTGACCATAGGTGATGCGAAGGAGGTGAAAATGGCGAGCCTGAAAGTGGAGGGATCCATGCGAGCTGATGACGGCGTTCTGCGGATCACTTCAGTAGAAAGTCGGGGCGGGAGCGTAACAGCATCCCAGGCCTTGTTTGGGATGATAGACCAGCCGAAAAAGGCCTTCGCCGACCCTGCCCCTTCACCTGTCAAAGGCGTGGAGGTGGGGCAGGTAAAATTGCAGGATTTCGAACTCCATTCACCCAAAGATCAAAAGCTGCCCGCTTGGTGGCCACGTGTGAAGGGCAAGGTTAACGGCACTATTAAGAGCTTGGCTTGGAGCGAGTCGGCAGGGCTGAAGGTGGGGCAGCAGGAAATGGAGCTGAGCGATGTGGAACTCAAACCACCTAGCGGAGCTGGTGTGGTCTCCTTACCTAAAGGTCGCGTGGCCCTTGAAACGGACCAGAATGGAACCTGGCATATCCTTGGCGGTGAACTGGAGACGCCCATCATTGATTGGACACCCGAACTGGAGAGCTGGCTGATGCCTTCACAGCCAGCAGGAGCGGCCTCAAAAAATACGCAGGCTTCGCCGGGCATGGTATGTCTGATCGATGCCTTCACTATCCATGATGCTGCATTGTCGGTGAAGCGTACGCCACGAATTAGCTACGAGGGCCATCTTCGACTAGACCTCCAGATTGCAGCTTTGAAATTGGACTCTAAAGGGGTATCATCGGCAAAGCTTCAGCGCCTAGCCGTTCGCGATCTTTCAATGGCCGAACATTCTCCCAGCAAGGCGCAGCCCAACGACCCCTTTGCGAAGCTGGAGGCAGGCACTTTGCAACTTGTTCCCGATGACTGGAATGCCAGCCGAGGAGTGGCGGAACTGACCCTTGAGAAGCCCGTCATCAAAATACGTCATGACAATGTATCATGGTTTGATAACCAGCCCCCGGCTGCGGAGCAGGGCGTTGCGGATTCGTCCGAACCGTGGTTCAAACAGCTTCATTTTGGCCTGCTTAGGGTAGAAACAGGGGAGTGTGATCTAGGGCTGGTGGTACCGCAAGCCATGGAGCTTCGCACCCAGTTTTCGATTCTTACAGAGGACCATCTCCAAAGGCTCAGCCTGCAGCATGTAATGGGACTGTTGCCACAACTCGCGAAGCTGCCTGTGGCTGGCGTTGATAAGCTCGATCTTGCTGTGCAACTGCCTGCCGTATGGAAGACAAAGCACATTGATGAGCTGAAAGTTAAAGGCGTGGAACTGGAGGTGGGCGATGCGCTGATGTCCCTCAACAAAGAGGATGGAAAGGCACCTGGAGCGGAGCTTTTAGGGCCGCCAAAGCCAAGTCCGCTCAGTGACTGGCGGGTGAACACGTTGTCCATCAATGATGCCGCAGTGACCTTGCAGCGCGTGGCACCAGGACTGCCGCCCTTGAAGTTCAATATCGACTATGAGGGCGCCAACATCCCGCTCAATCCCGCCCAACTGGCAGGCAATTTCAAGCCCCAACGCATCGAGTTGTCCCAGCTCGGCATCAAGTCACCGTACAATCCGCTGCGTGAAGTGGCTCGGCTGGACACGGTGTTCGTCGATTTCACATTGGATGGCTTGTTCAAGCAGCGCATCGACCAGATCGAGATCGTCAGCCCCACTCTGAATGTGGGCGAAGACTTGTTTTGGTACATTGACTACTACCGGAAGTACGCCGCCGGCGAAACCTTGCCCAACCCAAACCAACAAGTTGCAGGCATCGGTTCCTTTGCGGCTCTAGAAGCGGCGACGACAGCCGCTGCTGCGCCCGAAAAAGAGGCGCATACCTGGACGATCGACACTTTGAAGGTGCATGGCGGCAAGCTAGTAATCGCACCGAAAGGGGTGCCTTTGGCAGGTATTCCTCGGCCTTTCCCCTTCAGTTTTGTGAGCAAGCTCGACAAGGGTCAGATCGAGGCGGAGTTTGATATTCCGAGCGACACTTACGTTTGGGAAGATCTAAAGCTGGCGCTGGAAGGCATGCGTGGTCATGTGCTCTTCAACATGCCGGTCAAGGGACAGGACAATAACCTCACTGAGACCTTCAACGTAGACCGTATTCGATTCAAACAACTGCACCTTGAGGAGGCGCATCTGAGCGTGACGTATGATGTGAACGGCATCTACGGCAAGTTTGGCGGGGCCGCCTACGAGGGCTATGTGAGCGGCGCGTTCAATGTGTATTTGGACCAGAGCTTCTCGTGGGATGGCTGGATCAGCGGCGTCGGCGTGCGCGGAACGGAGATCACGCAAAAGATCTCCCCGGCCTATTTCCTACTGGATGGCAAGGTGGACCTGACGTTGGTGGCCCAGGGTGACAAAGACGAGTTGTATCAATGCGACATCAAATTTACCAATCCCAAGCCGGGCAAATTTTCCATCAAAGCACTAAATGATGCGCTCAACGCAATCCCTTCCGATACGGTTTCCTATCAGCGTGACATCATGAGGATCGGAGTGGAAACGGTCCGTGATTTC